>PKTL01000027.1 GCA_002867475.1 Candidatus Woesearchaeota archaeon | reverse complement strand
GGAAAGATGGCATATGAAGGACAAGGAATAGAGCGAAATTATGAAGAAGCATATAAATATTTAAAGAAAGCAGCAGATATTGGAGAGAAAGAAGCATATATTTTAGTAGGAAAGATGGCATATGAAGGACAAGGAATAGAGCGAAATTATGAAGAAGCATATAAATATTTAAAGAAAGCAGCAGATATAGGTAAAGAACAAGCTTATATATTAGTAGGGTCTATGTATTATATAGGACAAGGAACAGAGCAGAATTATGAAGAAGCATATAAATATTTAAAGAAAGCAGCAGATATTGGAGAGAAAGAAGCATATTATTTGGTAGGAAAGATGGCTTATGAAGGACAAGGAACAGAGCAAAATTACGAAGAAGCATATAAATATTTAGATAAAGCGTATAAGTGTGAAAAAATTGAAGCTTGTTATTATTTAGGGGAATTGTTTTTTTCTGGAAATGGTGTAAAACAAAATTTCGAAAAATCTTATATCCATTTCTCAATAGCATCTAAAAATGGGAATTTAAAGTCTAATTATTGTTTGGGTATAATGGAATACTTAGGATTAGGTACAGAAATTAACTATGAAAAAGCATTTAATAATTTTTCGAAATCTTATGAAGCTGGAATAATGGATGCAAAATTATATTTAGGAAAAATGAATTATTATGGTCTTGGAACACCAATCAATTTAAAAAAAGCTTATAAATTATTAATTGAATATGCTAGGGAAGGTGAAAAAGAAGCACAATTTATTATTGGTGCAATTATTCTATCAGACCAGAATTATGAAATTATCGATTTAGACAAAGCACAAGCGGTTGAATATGTAGAAAAATCAGCAAAAGCAGGTTTTCCTCAAGCGCAATATTTAATGGGAGAGTTATATGAGAAAGGTAATGGTATACCTTTCTTCAAAGATAAAAAATTACCAGAAAAAGATCTTAGTAAAGCTTTTGAGTGGTTTAGCAAGGCTGCATCGAATGATTTTTCACTAGCTCAATTTAAATTAGGTAAATTTTATGAAAAAGGTAATGGTATACCTTTCTTCAAAGATGAAAAATTACCAGAAAAAGATTTAAAAAAAGCTTTTGAACTATTTTTAAAATCAGCTGAAAATGGTTGCTCGTTGGCACAATTGAAAGCAGGTGAATTTTATAAAAAAGGAGTTAGTGTTAAAGCCGACTTTTTAAAAGCCAAAGAATGGTTTGAAAAAGCAGCTTTAAACGGAGTTTCAGAAGGTTATATGGAAATTTCATATTTATACCAAGATGGAGATGAAAACTTGAAAAAAAATGAAAAGTTAGCACAAAAATATCTCGAAATGGCAGGTCAAAATAAATCTATTTTGGGGAAAATTAAGAATAGTTTTCTTTCTGTATGGAATACTCCTGAAGGAAAAAAAGTCATTGTAGAAAATGGGTTAAAAATATTAAATGCAATTATATCCAGTTCGAATGAAAATAATTCTTTTAATAGTGATAATGAAAATTTAAATTTTGACTTTGATACATCTGATGATGTTGATTGGATTGAAGATGACTTTGATACATCTGATGATTTTAATTGGGGCAATTTATAATTTTTGAAAAAAGATCTGAATTTTAATAATAAAAAAGAAGCTAAAAAATTTGGAGGAATAATGAGAAAAGAAGAATTAGAGCAACACCGGCAGGTTTCATTGAGGTTATTTGATATTGTTTGTAGTGAATATGAAGATGACCTTTCTATAGATTTACAAACATTACATGATAATATTAAAAAAAATAAATTTCTTTTGGCGATCATGGGTGAAGTTAAAGCTGGGAAATCAACATTTATTAATGCTTTATTAGGTGAGGAAGTTCTTCCTAGTGATATTAGGCAAGCTACTTCAGCAATTGTTGAGATTTTTAAAGCAGATAAAAAGTTTATAAAAGCTATTTATGCAAATGGAAAAGAAGAAGAAATGGAAGATGACCTAGATACTCCTGATATTGATGAAGCTGTTGAATATCTTAAGAAAATAGCATCAGTTCAGGAAGAGTATAGAAATCTTCCAATTGTTCAACTAAACAATTTTATTATTGATAAGTTGGAGAATAATGGTCCAAATGTGTTAATAACAAATGATGAAATTGATGAGTTTATAGAAAACACAGAATTGGAAAATTTAAAGAAGTTACCTAAAGAAGAATTTGAAAGACAGGTCAAAGAATATATAAAAATACATAAAGATGGTAGTAAAATAGCTAAAGTTGTTGAAGTAGGTTATCCTCATGGCTTTGAATTTGATCAATTTCGTTTAGTTGATACACCTGGAATTGGAGCTGTAGGCGGGATTGAAGAACAGACAAGATCTTTTGTAAATAAAGCTGACGGAGTGATATATTTACATAATGGTTCAGCAGAATCAAGACCATTAGAGAATGCTTATAAAAATGAGCTTACTGATAAAATAAAGAAAAATATGTATTTGATTCTAACACATAGAAGTAAGCATATTTTAGAAGATATAGAGATAAAAACTGAAGAAATCTCAGAAATTTATCCTAAGATTAAAAAAGAACAAATTTTTTCTGTGGATAGTTTAACTGAATTATATTTAAAGAAGATCAAAGGTAAATCAATGGATGAAATTGAAGGATTAATGGATAATGATTCTCATGCTGAAGATCTTTTTGCAAAAGCAGCAAGAAAATCAAAAGGAAATTTGGCTGATTTTATTGATTATTTAGAAGAACAGTCTAACTTTCGTTCTGCAAAAAAAAGTATCGTGGAATTTTCAGAAAATGCATTATCTATTCAGTTAACAAATTTTGTGGAAGAGATTAAAAAACATTTTATAGAATTACAAGATGCTACTTCGGAAAAAATCAAAGCTTGTAAAAATAAGTTCAAAGATCCACAAGGGTTTGCAAAAAAAATTCATCAAATTAGAGAAGAGATGAAAAAATATGAATTAGATTTAAATAGATTTATCGAGGAAATTGGGGATGAGTTCAATGTTAATGTAAACGGTTCAAAATCTCAAACTAAGTTAGAAGAGATTTTCAATAAATTTGAAACAGAAATTAATGAAAAATCACATGCTGATTTTAAACACATCGACAACATTAAAACTTATACTGAAAAAATCGCAAATGATTTTTTGGATACATATGAATTTTTTATTAAAGATATGACAAATGAAATAAACACAAAAATTTCAGAATTTAATGTTGAACAGGAAGAAAAAATCAAATTGAATATTCCAAAAATTGTAATGTCTAAAATTTGGCAAAAATCAAAAAAAGATTCCACTGAAACAAAACAAAAAGAAGTAGATCAAAAAGGAGCATGGGGATTCTGTAAAAGGGTTTTTACTTTCGGTATTTGTGGAAAAGAAACTAAGAATTACACTGAAGTAAATAAAGAAAAGTTGTGGGAAAATATAAGGAGTCAAATATTGAATTTAATTTTCAAAGAAAGAAAAAATATATCTGATTCAATAAATATATTTATAGATTCAGCAACTAAAAAATACAAAAAAGAGATCAAGAAAAAGATGGAGGATAGGAAAAGTTTTTTGGAAAATTTGAAAAATGAAAAGAAGTCGAATGAAGAATTTCAAAAAAAAATAGATTCTTTAAATAAGCAACTTTGTGATTTTAATGAAAATATTAACAAATGTAATGAACTATTAGGAGAATTATCATGTTAAATAATAGGCTAGATAATATTAATCAAGTAATTGATAAAAACATTAATAAAGTAAGAAAATATTTTTTTAATATAAGTCAAAATGATATCAATTTCAAAGTTTTAATTCACAGGGTTAATAAAGAAATGCCTAATAGATTAGTAAATCTAAATGATGTAATAGAAGCAACTATTAAATCTGATCTAAAATCAATTGGTAGAGAATTAACTAAAAAGTGGAAAACTGAAAATATTAACAAATATTATGATTCTAATATTATAGATCAAATTGACTTTAATATTAATAAACAAAAATTTGAAAATTACAATGATATACTAATTAAAAAGATATGGATTGGATTGTTAGCAATTTCTACAATAATTTTTTTAATATTTAGGTTAAAGATATTTGAGATTTTATCAATGCTTTTTAAGAATAATATAGTTTCAAATTTTAAAGTTAATTTTCTTTTATTATTAATAACCTTAGCGTTGATAAGTATAATAAGTAAATTTTTATTACCTAAATTATTAAATTCAAAGATAAAAAATAAAGTTCAAAATTATCTTAATGATTATTTAAATCAATTAGGAGAAAATTATAAAAAATCTGCGGAATTAATCTTTAATGATTTTGAGAAAAAAGTGAATACTTTTGGAAAAACAATAGGAGAATAAAATAATGGAAAATTATTCAATAGAAACAAATGACGATAGAAATGAAAGAAGCCTTATAAAAAAAGATGATCAGAAAAAAGGTGCTGAAGAATTAAATGAAATTTTTGAAAATGTATTACCTTGGATTATTGAATCCAAAAGTTCTAAAGATTTATTAGAACAAAACACTTTAAATAATAAAGAGGATATAGAAGCGTTTTTGGATTCTTTTCATTTATTTAAAGTAGATGAAATAGCTATCAACGATATAGAAGATGATATTGTTTCTGTAATTTATCAAAAACATCAAGCTTTAATTACGGCTGCATATCAATCAAACTTTACTATTGCAACAATTATAATAGGAAACGGTGGAGGTTCTGTAGATTTATATTTTGGGGTAAGTGGAGATGGAAGAACGAAAAAAATATTTCATAATAATTTAAACGGAATTTTTTCTGGAAAAGGAATCAAATATATCCAAGAAAAACAAAGTTCAAGAATAATAAACACTGCTTTGAAGAATGCTCAACATGGGGGTGTTTTAACTGGAATTCCTACACAAAAAATAGATGATGAAAAACAGGTGTTTGATCTTACATCAATTATAAGAAGTATGAATGGAAAAAAATTTGTTTTATTAAATGCTATGAGACCGTTATCAAAAGCAAAAACAGCTTTTCAAATCCAGGAGTTAATGGCATTAAAAGATAGATGTCATGCTTTAGCAAATAGAACTGTTGAAGCGAATATGTCTAAAATGGAAAATCAAAGTAAAACAATATCCGAATCAGTTGGAGTATCAAATGCTCAAACTAAAGGGAAAAATGGAGGCGTATCACCTACTTTTGGAATTAACGCTTCAGTTAATTTAAGTGGAACGGTAATGATTTCAGCTGGTGGTGGAGTTCCACCATTTGGATGGGGAGCTATTACTATGGGTGGTACTATAGGTGCTACATTAGGTGGTTCTGCAACAGTAGGGGGTTCTTTAGGGACTTCTAAAAGTAATACTAAAACAAATTCACAGAGCAAATCAGAATCAGAAACTAAAGGTTGGTCGAAATCAACTGGGGAAAGTTTATCCTATGAACAACAGAATAGTTTGGCAATGGAACTCGAATTAATTTCGGATAAAATAATTCAAAGACTAAGAGCTGGACTTAACTCTGGTGTATGGGAAAATTTTATAACTTATGCAACAACAGATAGCATTGATTCTAATATATTATCTGGAGCTTTGTGTGGAGAACTTATTAAATCTGATCCAAAAGCCTTTCCGATAAGAAACGTAAGTCATAATCTTTCTGAAGAAAGACCTTTATATATACCAAAGATAAATTATGATCAAAATCTTTTAAAAAGCAATAAGTTAGTATCGTTTATTTCAAGCGAGGAAGCTTCACTTATTATGTCAACACCATTGAATTCTGTTCCTGGTTTTGATGTTAGATTAAAACCTCTACTTAGTCTAACAGATATGATGGGAGATAAAAATGAAGGTATAATTGGTAAAATTTCTGAACATGGTAGGGAAGTTGAAGGTTCTCACTTTTCTATTTCCCAAAAAGATATCAGAAAACATGTTTTTGTTACAGGAATAACAGGTTGCGGTAAAACTACGACTGTTAAACAAATATTAAAGAAAGCAAATGATGTTCCGTTTTTAGTTTTAGAATCTGCGAAACGAGAGTATAGAAGACTTTTATCAGAAGAAGAATTCAAAGACATTGAAGTATATACTTTAGGTGATTCTGATGTTTCTCCAATTAGGCATAATCCTTTTATGATATTACCGGGAGTTTCTTTAATAACCCATATTGATAATTTAAAATCGATATTTAATGCTAGTTTTTCTTTATATGGACCAATGCCATATATTTTAGAGAAATGTTTATTCAACATTTATAAATTAAAAGGGTGGAATCTTACTACAGGAAAACATCATAAAATAGAAATTAATAGTTTTGATGATTGTAAGAAATTTGATTATATTTACCCGACAATTATTGATTTAACAAATGAAGTATCAAAATATGTTGAAACAATTGGTTATGAAGGGGAACTAAAATCAAATATTAAAAGTGCTATTATTACAAGATTAGAATCTTTAACCGTTGGTTCGAAAGGGTTTATTTTTAATACAACAGAATTTTTAGATTTAAAAAATTTATTAGAAAGACAGATAGTTTTTGAATTGGAATCTTTAGCTGATGATGATGATAAAGCTTTCTTTGTTGGTTTGATGCTAGCTCTTATAAGTGAATATAGACAATCGTTGGTAAGAGAATCTGTGTTAAGCGAAGAAAATCAGCGTGATGTTTTAAAACATATTTTAATTGTTGAAGAAGCTCATAGACTTTTGAAAAATGTTAGTACCGAAAGAAGTTCAGAAATGCTTGGAAATCCTAAAGGTAAAGCTGTAGAAGCGTTTTGTAATATTATTGCGGAAATGAGAGCATTAGGTCAGGGTGTAATAGTAGCTGAACAAATTCCTACAAAGATTGCACCGGATGTTATAAAAAACACTAACACAAAAATAGTTCATCGTCTTGTATCGAATGATGATCAGGTTACAATGGGGGCTAGTATAGGTCTAGATGATAAAGATTCCAGATATTTAAACCAGCTATCTACAGGATTCGCTCTTGTTCATAAGGAAGGAATGTCAAAACCTGTAGAAATTAAAGTTAATAATGATATGAATAATATGCATATTGGCGATATTAGAATTAGAAGAATTAAAAAAACATTTTTTAATGGTGAACTTGAAAGAGAGTTGCTATTGCACGAATCAGGACTTTTATGGAATGAAAAACTTCAAAATATTACAATAAAACTAATTAATTCAATTTTCTTTACCAAAAAAGAAATTCAAGAAATATTACCTATTGTTTTAAATGAAGTAAAAAATAAATGCGATACTGAATATGTATCAGATGATTTAATTATAATAATTTTGAAAAATTGGTTTAAAAAAACAATTTTATCACCACTATATTTTGAAAAAGATATAAATGATAAAATATTAGAAGCAATTGATAGGTTCTGGGATGAAGATGATGAAAATTTTAATTTTGAAAGATTGAAATCAAGGTTTGATAATGAAAAGCAAGATTTTAGTGAAAGAGTAAAAGAAGTTTCTCGTTTAACCTTATTACACAATTTAAGAAATGAAAATAATGAATTGAATTTAAATGAAATACCTGATTCTATAATTGATAATTTATTTTTATTTAAGAACGAAATTGTTAGGAATGAATTGCGAGAATTATGCAGAAATAAAATTATGTGATTTTTAAATAAAAAAAATTAGGAGGATTTTATAAATCGTGAAAGAAATAAATATTAAACCACCCAATGAAAATTTGGAAACAACGAACAAAGGAATAACAAACAAGATTGGAGATGTTTTTTCCAAATTAAATTCGGCATTACAGAATGGAAAAAATTTTGAAAGTTTTTCAAGAGATATTAATAAAGATATTAATATAAAACAATTACGTTTTCCAAATCAAGATATTAGTGAACATCCCGTAACGCAAGTTCCTTTCAAAGAAACAGAAATAGTAAATCCTGAAACTGGAGAGAAAGAGGTTAGAAAATTCCCTGAATTTGATTCGCCGTTTGAAACAAATTTACCAGAAGAAAAGATAACAGCTACTGATTCCGAACAATTTGAAAATTGTAATGAAAGTTTAGCAGAAGAATGTGAAGAAAACCCTGAATGGGCTGAAGGAAAGTTTACTAAAGAACAATTGGAAGATATAAAAAATGGATACACACCTGAAGGATATACTTGGCATCATCATCAGGATACGGGAAAAATGCAATTAGTAGATACTGGAATTCATTCAAAAACTGCTCATACTGGCGGGAAAGCCATTTGGGGCGGTGGAAAAGAATTAAGATAATCTTAGGAGGAGAAATGAATATAAATTGGAAAAACTCTAAAGGAAATTTTGAAAAAGAAGTTGTAGAAAATTTTGAAAAGTATCATGGAATAAAATTTCCGGAAAAATATATTGAAATTGTTAAAAAATTTAATGGAGCATATCCTGATAAAAATAAATTTGATTTAGAGAATGAAAAAGAAAAAGTTTTTTATAAGCTATTGAATTGGGATCTTAATATAAAAAATAATTTAAAAGAGATGTATGAAAATCATAAAACAAATTTTGATGGTAAGATAATACCTTTTGGTGAAGACCCTTTCGGAAATCTTTTTTGTTTTAATTTTAAAAAAGAAAATCCTTCAATTTTATACTGGAACCATGAATTGAATGAGCACACCCTTATTGCTGAAAATTTTGAATCCTTTTTAAAAATGCTTTATTAGAATAAAAATATAGGAATGAAAAGTTTTGTGTGAAAAGTTGATTAATTTATGAGGTGAAAATTAAATGGATAAAAATAAAAAGAAATTTATAATAATTGGAGTATTGTATCTTATAGTAGTAATATGTTTATTTGCTGTATATCAATTTGTTAATAATTATGGAATAGATCAAAAAATAAATAAAGAAACAATAACTACTGGTTGGTGGTTATGGAAAGATACAACTGTAAAAACTACTGTCGAGGTTGTATATAATTGGTATCTTATTATTGGAATATTAATACTGGGGATTTTAATTACAGTATTTCTAGTTAAGATTATGAAAAAAAATTTAATGCTACGACTGTTAAACAAAAAAGAATAATACTCTATGAAAAAATCTGTTGTTGTTATGACATATCCTGGACTTGAATCAGCTGTTTCTGCTGCTATGGTGTTAAATTGTTATAAAGATTCTGAGCTTTTGATCTCAAGTTCGTATAAATTTATCAAACATCTAACAGAAAAAGTGTTAAAGATGAAAGATAAACACATAATAATAATCGGTTTAGATACAACTGGTTCTGCAATAGACCTATTTCACATATATAAAAAAATAATATCAAACAATAATAAGATAACCTGGATACATGGATACAAGATCACTGATGAATACTTTGAATTTTTTAAAGCTGGAAAAAATATTGAAGTAGTTTCCGAGAGCGAATTGACCAAAAATATTGCTGATCTTACATATTCATATATTGCAGAGAATTGTAAGAATAGTGATTTGTCTGAATTAAGTCAGATAAAATCTTTTCAAAAGAATTTAAAAAGTGATGAACTTAAGTTGATAGAGTATTCTTTGTTTAGATTCTTTAATTTTGCTGATTATCAAGCTTTTCCAAGTGCTATAAAAAAGTTATCTAAAATCCCTGTTAAGGTGTCAAAAAATGACATTCCTAAAGATTTTAATCATTTCAGGATCATGTATGGTTCTTCTGTAGAAACTGAAAAGTTAAAGGATAAAATAAGAAAAATAGCAAAAAGTAATTTTAAAAATCTTCTTATTGTTGGTGAAACAGGTACAGGAAAGGAATTAGTTGCAAGACATATTCATTTTTTGAGTGATAGATTAAACAAACCTTTTGAAATAGTAAGTTGTCCAAATATCAAGGAAGAACTGTTCGAGAGTGAACTTTTTGGTTATGAGAAAGGTGCTTTCACAGGAGCGAATAAGAGTAAAGATGGAATTTTATATAGAGCCGATGGAGGAACAGTATTTCTGGATGAGATTGGAGACATTTCGTTGGATTTTCAACAGAAATTACTTCGATTTATTCAGGAACGTACTTTTAAACCGTTAAATTCAACAGAAGAGAAAAAGGTAGATGTCAGGTTTATTTTTGCAACTAACAAAGACCTTCAGGAAATGGTTAGGAAAAATGAGTTCAGAGAAGATCTATATTACAGGATAAATGAGTTGAGAATAGATTTAAAACCGCTTAGAGAAAGGATTGATGATTTAGATATTCTGTACGATATTTTCCTTTATAGAAACTGTGTAGAAAATGATCTTAATTTCTGGAAAATATCTTCAGATAAGAAAAAACATCTTAGTAAGTTGAAAAAATATGATTGGCCAGGAAACATAAGGGAATTTGAAAGTGTTCTTAAAAACGCTGTGATATTTGAAGATTTTGATTTTACAGACCTGAAAAATAAGAAAAGAGATTATTATAGTTCTGTAGTAGAAAATAATTATACAAAGAAAAGTTATCGATATCTAACGCTGGAAGAAAAGAAAGAGGATTATATCAATAAAGTATTTGAAGAAACCAATTGTAATATTAAAAAAACTGCAAGAATCCTTGAAGTCTCTCCAAATACTATCAGAAAATATATAAAAGGTTCAAAAAAAGGGTTCAAAAATTGAAAACCGCTATCTTGTAATAGGTTTCAAAAATTATATAGGGTTCAAAAACTGATTTATCTATCAAAAAATACCATGAATTTATTTACATAAAAAACCAAAACATCTAATTTAAATCTATAAAAAAATCTAAAAAATCAATCTAGCAGAGGGTTCTCAGACGATTATCTTTTTTTGGCATAGTAATTGCTTTTTTAGTAAGGGACAACCAAAAAAGGAGAAAAGCATGAATAAATTTAGAATCTGGGACAATAAATCAAAGATAATGATCACAGAATATGATGAGATATCCTTAGATTCAAATGGAAATATTGTAAAGATTAAAGATAATTCTGGTAAAGAGATAATAAAAGAAGAATTGGTATTATCGGAAAAATCAACTTTTCTGGATTCTCTGGAAAATAATATTTACCAACATGACATTCTTCTGGATAGATTTTTTGTTGACGAAAAGGAAAAACTTTATGAAGTCATGGTCAAGAAAGGTGATATCTTTTTTCTGGTTCCGTTAAATATTTTTGTTTTTGATGATCTTATTGAAAAGTTTTTTGATGATAATTATTTAATAAACTCATCTTATGAAAGACTTAATGAAAAACAATTGATTGTAATCGGTAATTTGTTCCAGGATAAACAGCTTCTTGAGTACGCAAATCAAAAGAATCATCATTTGAAAATTAGAGGAATAGATGTATTTGGGTTGTTTACAAAACTATTTTATTAACAAGGAGGATATTATGGATTATATCAACGAACTTATTAGAAAGGATTGGAAAAAAGAGGATAAGAAGTTTGCAATTCAACTGGGAATCGAAGTTTTAAAGTATCTAAAGGAAAAAGTAGACAATGAAGAAGAGGAAGTTAATGAGAACGACATTACAAATCAAAAGAGTTCTTACGAATTATCAAATTTCAATGATCTTGATTAAAAAAGGAGGATTTTATGAGTTTATTTGATGATGATAATGGAATTTTTAGAGATGGAAATTCAAACGATAATGATTTACTTGAGTTTGGTGTTACTATATTAGGTAGTGCTGTAATTGCAGGTGTAGCTGGATATATTTGGGCAACTTTGACAGAAGAGAAATTTGATGAGGCAGAATATGGAAAAGATTTTGATGAAGAATATGAAGATGAATACGATGAAGATATTGATGAAATTAAAGGAAAAAAAGATATAAAAAAGTTTTTTGAAAAAAGAATAATAGGCCAGAAAAAGGCAACTGATGTTGTTGTGGATAGGATTCTTAGAAATCAGGCTGGACTTCGTAAGAATAACAGACCTAAAGCTAACCTTATGTTTATAGGTCCAAGTGGTGTTGGAAAGACTGAGATGTCAAGAGCAATAGCAAAGTTTGTAAATCGATATGAATCAAATGCTTCAGGTTTTTTAAAGATTGATTGCTCAGAATATAGTCAGGAACATGAGTATGCAAAACTTATCGGGTCTCCACCAGGATATATTGGATCAGATAAAGAGGGTTTTCTAACAGGTTTTGTAAGAAAAAATCCTGATGCAGTAATACTTTTTGATGAGATTGAAAAAGGTCATAAAAGTATGCATAATCTTTTACTTCAGATAATGGATGAAGGTGTTATATCAGACAATCTTGGAAAAAAAGTAGATTTTACAAATACATATATAATAATGACTTCAAATGTTGGTCTTAAGAATACTGATTCTGTAAAACAAGGTGTTGGTTTTAAAAGTGAAAAAACAGAGTTAAATAGCTCAGAAGAAAAAAGTATGTTTATGAAAGCATTAAGAGAATATTTTTCAGTAGAATTTATTAACCGAGTAGATGATGTAGTAGTCTTCGATAGATTAACTAAAAAAGATATAAAAACTATAATGCTTAAAGAAATAAACGAATACAAAGTGCTTCTTAAAGATAAAGATCTTGATTTTGAGATATCAGAAGAGGTTTTAGAACTTATAAATGAAAGATCATACAATGTTGATTATGGAGCAAGAGAAATCAAAAGAGTGATTGAAAAGCTAATAATAACTCCGCTAGCAGAATTTATAACATCTACTGAAAATATTGATGAAGAATCAAAGATCAAGTTGAATTTAAAAAACAAAAAAGTCTGTGTTGAATATGCATAGTTTTAAAAATCAACAAATACATAGGAGGGATTATGATAGGTGGAGCGAAAATGTTGTCAGATCAAATGGAAATATTTGATAAACTTATAAAAGAAGCAGAAAAATCAGGTGATGTAAAAAGAGTAAAGAAATTAAAAATAATGCGTAGTATTGTATTTTTTTCGATGTCTTTAATAGCATAATTTGAAAAAAATTAGGCGGTGATTTTATGGCTAATTTTGTAGATCCTAAACCACAATTTAGACTGTTGATACAAAAGATAAAAGTACGATTAAAAACTTTATAATATTTACTATTATTATTTCCAAAAATCAAAAAAAGTAGTATTATAAAAAAAGGTTTTAAATTATATTTTTAAAAGGTCAAATATTAACAATTTAATAGGAGGTGTTATGTTTTTGTTTCAACTAAATTTACCTGAGAAAATGGCATTCATTTACTTGGCAAAAAAGATGGTGACTGTAGATGATGGGATTGTTGATGATTATGAAAGGCATTTACTTGATATTATGTCGAATGAAATGCAAATAAGTGTAAATGATCATAGCATTGTATTTGATTTAGAAAAATTAGCTTCTGAATTCCAGTCTGAATTTTCCAGGAAAATATGTTTGGTGGAATTACTATCATTAGCTCTTGTAAATGAAGATTATAATCAAAAGCAAAAAGATTTATTATTAGGTCTCTGCAATTTTTTTGATATTAGTAAAAACAATTTTTCTGAGTTAGAAAGTTGGGTTTTAAAAATGATGAACTTGTATAAAGAAGGTATAGAATTAATAAAATCTTAAGGGAGAGTTGATTATGTTTCCAGTGCTAATAGGTGTTGCTGTTTTTGGAGGAGCTGTTTGGGGTTACTTTTCAGAAGACGGTAGCGAACAAAAAAAAAAGGTTAAAATCCCAGTTGATAATTCCTGTGAAGTAACAGCAGAATTTATTAAAAAGGCAGAAAAAGAAGCAAAAGAAGCACAAAAGTTTAGTTCGGATCACATTGATATTATAAAAGTTAATTTCTCAGTTTTACCTAATATTACAACTATTCATAATATGAAAATTCCTCATTTAAGAGTTAGATTTTTAAAAAAGAAATTTTTAGAAGAAGATAAAAAATATCGAGCTTTGAAAAAAGATATTCAGTTCATCGATAATTTTATTATCAATGAATTTGAGGGATTGACACAAAACATTACTGGTTTTTCTAATGGTGAAAATATAATTTTAAATGAAGAGTTAAAAAAGAGCATTATTGAAAAAAATATATTAACAAAAAAAGAATTTGGGGATTTAGAAAATCTAGTGAAAGAAATGCAGGAAAGTAAACCAAAAATATCAGCTATTGGTCTACTTAAGGCCGGGAAAAGCACTCTCCTGAATTGTTTGACTAATAACACTAAAGATGAAGAATTTAAGACCGGTGTAATAAGAGAAACTATTAAAAATAAAAAGTATGAATATAATCAAATGATATTTGTAGATACTCCAGGTTTAGATGCAAACGAAGCTGATGAAGAAGAAACCGAAAAAGCGATAAAATTTGGTGACATAATATTATTTGTTCATAACTTAAAAGGTGGAGAGTTAGATGAACCGGAAGTAAAGTTTTTAGAAAAAATTCATAGCAATTATGAAGATAACAAAGAATTTATAAGTAAAACTATTTTTGTATTATCGCATTTTGATGAAGTTGAAAAAGAATTAGATGATGTTGAAACTAGAGTCAATCAACAAATTAGTGAAATATTTAAAGAAAATGCGATAGTAATTAAAGTTGGATCAAAATCATATATTAAAGGGGTTAATGAAAACAAAACAAAATTAATGAACTCAAGCAATTATCTTTTGTTGAAAGAAGAAATAAATAAAAAAACAAAATCATCATATAAAAATAAGTCAAAACGATTTAAGAAAAAATCATTAGAAAAAATGCAGGAATTTGTAAACAAAATAAAAATTTTAAGAAGTGAACTTGATGATAAAAAAAATAATATTTTAGAGGAAAAAGAAGTTGAAGTTGAAAAAATAAAAAAAGAAATTCAAAAGAGTAATGAAATTATAAGAAATTATTATCATAAATTTAGATGATTTTAAAGAAAAACTTTTAAAAATTTAAATAAAAATATTGTATTGAATTGGAGGGTTTATGAAAAACGAAGATATCAAATCTTTTTATCAAGGTATAAAAAAACTTGATGGGAAAATAAATAAAGAAAACGAAAAAGTAGATAAAATTACAAAACAATTTGAAAATGAGATGAAAGAATTACTTTCAAATATAAATAGATCAAAAGAGGATTATTTGAGTAAACATAAAAATAATCAAGGAATTAAATATATATCAGAAGTGATTAATAAAATTCAAAGTGCAATTGTTTCATGGGAGGATGTACTGAAACAAGAAATTAAAAGGAAAAAGTTCAAGGAAGGTACAAAGGACAAATTTGTTGTAATAGCTTATGGAAAGGTAAAAGCTGGAAAAAGTTCTTTAGGAAACTACATTGCTAAAAACAACACATTAGTAGATGAACCAAAATTTTTTAAATTTGATAAAGCTGGTAATGAAACTCAAACAACCGAATTTGAGGAATTAGATGAAAATGAATTTGATGTTAAAACTACTGAATGTACTAATTCCATACAAGGATTACATTTGGCAGGAATGTCATGGATAGATACACCTGGTTTATTATCTATGACTGCTCAAAACGGACAACTGGCTAAAGATTATATAGATGCAGCTGATTTAGTGATTTATTTAATGTCTTCAGATAGTCCGGGAAGAAAAACAGATACTAATGAAATTAAAGAATTAGCATTAAATGGCAAAGAATTTTGTGTAATTTTAACCAAATCAGATTTGGTTGAACAAGATGAAATAGATGGAGAGTTAGTTTCTATAAGGGATAATAAATCAGAAATTGATAGAAAAAAACAGGAAGAATATGTGAAAGAAGAAATAAAGTCTGTATTTAAAGAGCTTTCTGATGAAAGTGGGAAAAATTATTCGGTTCAAATGCTTAGTGAAATAATGAGTATATCTGTTTTAATGGCCAAAGAAAATCCAACGGAATCAAAAGAATTTAAAAAAAGTAATATTCCAAAATTTTATAAGATGTTAGAAAATGTATTAAGTGAAAATTGGAAAAGAATCGAAAGTGAGCAATCGCTAAAAAACATGCAAGCACATATGAATAAATATATAACAGAAAATAATGAATTTAGTTTAGCAAAGACAATAAAAAAATGTGTTGAATTAAAAAATAAGATCAAAAAGATCAATGAAGAACTTAAAGAGAGAAAAAAAGATATTCAGATAGAATGTATTGATGAAGTTGATAGAGAAATTAAATATAAAATTTCCTTAAAAGAAAAATTATCTTTCAGTAAAAATGACTTTTCTGATTTAATAAATAATAAAATAGAGCCCATAATAAAAAAAGAAGCTGTAAAAAAATTAAAAGAGATTTCTGATCAAATGTCTATTGAATTTCCTGTTTATAATATTGATGATAAAAAATTGAAATTGAAGGAAAAAACAAAAATCGTTGAATTGGATGATGAAATATACTGTAAAGCAACAGGTAAAGCAATAGGTGGAGCAACAGGTGGAGTATTGGCTGCATACGCTATTGCAAATTTCTGGAATCCTACAGGTTGGATTGCTGGAATCGGTGCATTTGCAGTCGGATGTGGAACTTCATATATAGCTGGAGAAATAGGTAAAGGAATTGGAAATGAGTTTAAAAGCAAATATAAAAAAAAGATCAAATTTGGAAAGGACTCTGAAGGGCTTGAAAAAATTATGAGTGAAGAATCAGAAAAAGCAATAAAAAATGCAATAGATGTAGTTATCGAAAATTTTGAAAAACTCATAATTTTCCCATTAGAAGAAACATTGAATTCTATAGAGAAAAATGTTAGAGATACTCAAAAAAAATTAATAAAGGAGATTTTGTCATGAAGGATATTAAAAATGAAATAATTCAGATTAGTGAAAGATTTATTGAACTATCAGATGGTAGATTAGAAGAAAATAAGGTGAATGAAATTAAAGATTATATTAAAGAAAAAATATCAGACTTTAATCCTGTAATATCAATTTATGGAACATATAATAGCGGGAAGTCGACTTTGCTCAATGCTTTATTAGGAAAGGAAGTTGCCTCTGTAGGAGATTCTCCAGAAACTTATCAAGTACAAAAATACAAATGGGGTGATTGGACAATATTTGATACACCTGGTATAGATGCACCTATAGAACATGAAATGGAAACTAATGAACAAATAAAAAAAAGCGAATGTATACTTTTTGTGATTAGTTCGGATTCTAATTTTGAAGAAGAGTATATTTATAAAAAAATAAAAGATTTAGCAGAAAGAAATAAACCAATAATTATTGTATGTAATGATAAAACAAATGTGTTGGGAAGTTCAAATATAACGGATGAAGCCGAAATATTAGAAAGAGTTTCAGAAAATATTTCCAAAATAGCCGGTTCTTCTGAAATTTATCAATTAAAGAATCCAGAGATTATTTTTGTAAATGCTAAATCGGCATTGAAAGGTAAAATGGAAAATAAAGGACTTTTAATTAATAGCAGCTTAATTAATGATTTAGAAAATAAAATTTTAAATCTTCTGAAAACTAGAGACGAAATTGATATAATTAATTCGCTTATAGATTATTTTTCTGAACCGATTTCTGAACTTAGATCTGCAATAGAAAAAGAAACAAATAATGAAGAATTAATTGAAGTTAAAAATAAAAAGAATGAGAATGTTAAATTAAAAAAAGAATTAACACACGAGGTTATCAAAACAATTAGAAGAGACTTAGATGAATTTATCGATGAAGTGCGTTTTAACAAGGAAAAGTTTAATGAAGAATTTTTCTTAAAAAAAATGTCTGAAATTCAATCAAATATGGCAGGGGTTTTAGTTAATAAAATGGAAGAAATAAATAATCAAATAAAAAGCTCAAATGTCAAGTTAATTGAAAATATTCAAAAAAAATCGTTAACTGAAAATGATTACATGAAAAGTGAATACTTAGTTTCGGAAAAAGAAAACAATGAAATTGTTGAAAAATTAAAAGTAACTACATTGGAAACATTAAAAGATTCCAAAAAAGTCGAAACTGGAATTACAAATTTATTGAAAAATATAAGAGATAGCAAAATAAAAATAGGAAGTAAAGGAAAGTATATTTTAAAAGGAAAATGGGTGAAAACATTTGGGAAATGGGCTAAAAAAGCAAATTATGTTATTCAAATTTTTCTTTTGGGTTATGAAGTTTATCAAGGTTTAAAACAACAAAAAGAAGCAAATAATAGAATTATTTCGGAAGAAAAAGCATATGAAAATAAAATAAGCAGAATGAAAACTGAACTTTTTAATGATTTAAAATCAAATGCATTAGAAGGAATAAACGAATTTTTTAATAAAGTAAACGAAAATCTTGAATTAATTGAAAACGATTTAATTCAAACAAATAAAGATTTGGATGAAGATTTGGAAAAAATAAATACAATTGAAAAGAGACTTATTTTACTTAAAGATATTTAAAAAAATTAATAAATCTTTTGTTATATAAGGAGTTTTGATAATGTCTATGTTTGTAGATCCAAGACCACAATTTAAAATGGCGATACAAAAGATTAATGAAGAGATAAAGGCAGCAAAGAAAGATGGAGATAAAGAAAAAGTGAAACAGTTAAAAGAAGAAAAAAAACAGATGAAAGAGAATCATAAATTGTTGCTGAAAGTAGCGAAGTTTTAAGGGGCGGTAAACAGTAGGACAGATTACAGATGACAGTGAAAGCGGTGGAACAAATGACGTAAAGAGTAAAGCGTGATGGGAAGAATCCACAAACCACTAACAACTACGCAATTGGACTAAATAATACTGTTATTTTATTACTGTCAACTGTAATCTGTTTAATAAAAGGAGGTGTTTCTATGAAAAAACTTTTAATAAAGTGGGCTGAAAAGACAATAAAAAGACACAAAGAACGCCTTTGGTATAGAAAAAGAAAAGCTGAAGAAAAGTTTGGACCTTATGTATCAATAAATACGGATGATACCTTTCTTGTGAAAATTGCGAGGTTTATTTTGAAAAAAACAGATGACAGTGAACAGTAGACAGAGATTAGAATCAATCGGGAATTGGGAATGTGGAGTGGGGAATTGGGAGTTGGGAGTGAAGGATTAAATTCCACAAACCACAAACCACAAACTACAAACTGAATCAGATGACAGTAAATGGGAAACATTTCGTAAAGCGTAAAGCGTAATGCGTGAAGGGAAACGGGTAGAAGCACGAAGAAGCACGAAAGAACACGATACTTCGATTTTTCGAAGAATCGAAAAGTCGGTTTATCAGAAT
>PKTL01000025.1 GCA_002867475.1 Candidatus Woesearchaeota archaeon | reverse complement strand
CCTAAATTTGCTGTTCCCATAAAAGGATCGAGAACAAAATTTTCTTTCTTAAAATGTTTATTTAAAATGTAATCTAAATTTTTTTTAGGAAAAGGACAAGGATGTTTTTTATCCTTTTCATAATTTAAATAATTTATTTCCCCACCTTCAAAATCTCTTTTTTCTTTACTAAAAGTTAAGATTTGATGACAATTTGAATGAGTATTCAAATATGTTGAATAATTATTATCAAATCCATAATCTGGCAGTTCAATACCTTTTTGAGTTTTTATAAAATTTATATCCCTATTTAAGAGAAAATATCCTTCATTTAAACAAATTGATTGGAAAAGTCCTGCTAACTGAACATATTTTTCTTCCATTTTTATACTATCCGCAATTTCTACAATAAGTTTTGAATTTCTTTTTTGAACTCTATAACTCTCCTTGACCACACTAATTAAAAGAGTTAAATAACTCTCAAAAGAATAATTATCTTGAAAGCACCCATATTCAGTCCCTATATTGTAGGGCGGGCTTGTTATTATTAAATCAATACTTTCATTTTCTAATTCACCCATCTTTTGACAGGACTTATTAAAAATCTTATATTTTTTTATCATTTATTAGCATTATCATTCTTATTATTAAATATGACCCCTCCCCTTGAGTAGGGTAATAGAAAGAATTATATAATTGGAACAAGATATACAAATTATGATAGAAGAAGTTTTAAGAAAAATTGGACTTACAGAATATGAAACAAAAGTTTATACAGCCCTACTTGATTTGGGGAAATCTACATCTGGAGAAATCTTACAAAAAGCTAATATTAACACGGGTAAAATTTATGATATTCTTGGCACATTGAAAAATAAAGGATTTATTAGTGAAATAATAGAATCAGGAGTTAAAAAATTTTCTCCTTCTAATCCGAAACAAATATTTAATTATTTAGAAAAGAAAAAAAAAGATATACAAGATCAAGAAGAAACTTTTAATAAAATAATTCCAGATATTTTAAAAAAAATAAATGCAAATAAAGAACCTCAAAAAGTAGAAGTATTTTATGGGTTTAATGGATTAAAAACAGCCCATCAAAAAGAAATAAATAGATATTCTTCAAAAAATATTTTAAGAGTATTAGGAGTTATGGGAAAAGAAAAGTATCCAAAATCAATTTATAATTTTTATATCAATAATCTTTATTCTAAAAGAATTTCTTCGAAAATTAAAATTAAAAAAATTTTGGACAAAAATGCGAAAAAATACAGAAAAGATCATGAAAAAGAAGCAGAAATAAAATATTTTCCTTATGTTTCACCAGTTGCAATTGTCACAATAGAAAATTTAACGATTATTGATATAGTTACAGAAAATCCAATTGTAATAACTATAGAATCTAATGAAGTTGCAGAATCATTTATACAACAATTTGAATTATTATGGAATCTTTCTACTGACTAAACAGCTTTTATTCCATCGAAAAGACTGAGTAATCCACTCTTTAGCTTTTTTGGTTCTGCTATCTTATTATGGAAAAAAGGATTTACTGTCCAACTTTGGTTTGAGCTTGGGTGCACAAAAACCAGATTTAAGTTTTGATTTTTTAAAAATTGATTCCAATTTTTCACTAAAAAATTTAGATTTGTATTTTTATTTAAGACAACAAAAGTGATAAAATCTTTTCCTATTTCCTCCAATACATTATCTTTTAGATCTTCATAAATGAAATAGATATGTTTTTTATCCTTAAACTCAAAATCTATATGATTTTTTAATATTTTATAATCTATCAAATTTTTTTTCATCAAGTCCCTATGCTTAACATATCTAATTGTCCATTCTATTAATTGATCTTCATAATTCATCGTATTTTTTCCTTGATTTCAGAATAAATATAAGGTATTATAAAACTTACTACATATACAAAACTTATGCTTAAAGGATTATTATAACTTCCTTGATCAAATATTTCTATAACATGATTTGATACACCAACTATTATGTATATATTTATCAACGCTAAAGCAGGTATAAAAATGCCTGCCATTATCTTATGATCCATATCTAATTTATCTATATCCCTTATCAAAAGATCATATAAAAGACCAAAAATAAATGCAAAAACAAATAGGATAAAATATAATACAAAACCTTTTGTTATAACCAAGAAAGGTATCAAGAATACAGATATCAAAAAATTACCAAATATTAAAATGAAAAGCGCAACCCAATATGCAACCTTATCTAATAATAAGATCAAAGGAGATTTCTTAGATTTAAGCATCTTTTCAAGTGCGTGCTCTATCTCTTCTTCAGTCCATCCCTTATCTTTTAATTTTTTGTGCAAATCTTTTTTCATTTTTTAAAGCCAAGTCTTGTTAGAACATAATCAAATAATCCTTTTTTTTCAATGATTGATTCAACATATTTTTCGCCTATCAAATTTGCAGCAAGCTTCTTATATGCTATGCTTGCATCACTATTTGGATGGCTATACCCCACAGGATTTTTTAGGTAAAGACTTTTTCTCACATTTTCATCATGAGGTATTATTCCTATCACTGGCTTTTCAAGAATAGTTTCAATATTTTTAATTGATAATTCATAAGGATCACTTCTAAATTTAGTGACTACAACACCTAAAACTTTTGTTCCTTTTTCATCACACCTTTTGATTGTTTTAAGCGCGTCAGTTACTGAAGGAACATCAGGGTTTGTTACAATTATGGCTTCATCAGAAGATTTTATTGCATGTGTTGCTTCTTTTCCAAGCCCAGCAGCTGCATCAATTATTATAACTTCTGCAACCCCTTTAAGATCTGGAAGTATTTCCTCTAATTTTTCAATTGCGTCTTCATCACTATCTTTAATAGAAATGCTTGAGGGTATAACTTTCAATCCCGAAGGGTGAAGATATGCTGCGTCTTTAATATGGTTTTTCCCCCTTAGTGCATCATGAAGTGTTATTGGCACATTTGGAGCTCCAAGATGGAGCGCTAGATTAGGTGTTGAAATATTTGCATCAAGAACTAGAACTTCACGTCCAAAATTTGATAGAGCAACGGCTAGATTTAATGCAGTTGTGGTTTTCCCTACACCTCCTTTTCCTGATGCTACTACAACATATTTAGTCATTGTATTATTTTATCGTGCACGTACTTTATAAATTCTTTCATGGTTTTGAAGTATTCAGTTAAGAAATCTATGTTTATGGTTACTTCTTCACCATCTATTTCGGTTATTAAAGCTACGTGACGACGAAATTCGTTTATTGATTCGTAATCTTCAACTTTTAATATTTTCTTGAACTTGATATAATTCCTCATATGTTCTGAAATTATTTCATCATTGAACTGATTGCTCAGCGTTGTAGCCCTAACATGAGGGGCTGTTGGAGCTTCAAAAATCATATTTTTTTCTTCTAGATATTTTAGCATTGATTCTATCATAAAATCGTATGCTTCAATCATCCTTACTAAAACATTTTTTAATACATCAACAGTTCTTGTATATTTTAAGCTTACAAATATAAGGTGATCAACTCTTTTTAGTTCGTCTTTAGCGTTTTCTAGTGATTCTAACATTTTACTTCTTATTACTGATTATGTGATAAATCCTGTCTATAAATAGTTTTGCATTTAAAATTATCTCTTTGACCTCTTTAGATTCTAACTTTTCTCCTTGATAATCCTCATCCATTATGAAGAAATTTTCTTTTCTTCCAAATTCTACAGCACTTTCTTTATGTTCTCTTGTCACTTTTTTCAGATAATGGATGAATTCGAAGTCTATTAGTTTCATTCCGTATTTTTGTGAAAGATTTCTTTTGAATACGTCGAGCTTTGATTCGAAACTATTCTCATTAAAAGGAGGTATTCTTTTGAAATGCCGTTCATAATAAAGTGCAGCATCCATCGCTTCTTTTGATGCAATAAACGCCGTATTTAATACTGTTAGAAGAAGCTTTGGTTCTTTTACAGTTTCATAGGTCATTGTCAGCATATAATCTGCTGTCTTTATCCTTTTTTGAGCATTGAAAATATTATCTAAAACCTTATCCATCTATAAAGAAAAGAATTTATTTTTTATATAGTTAACGATATCTACTCGTCAGAAAGTTTCATTATCGCTTCAGCAAGGTCACCATTAGTCTCTTCAAGAGCTTCCTTTGCTTTACCCTCAGAAACACCTGTTTGGTCAATTATAGTCTGAATATCTTCCTCATTTATATCAGGAGTTGTATCAAGACTTCTTTCGTATTCATCGCCAACGATTTGCCAGGTTTTTTGTCCCATCATATTAACTTTTGAGACTTGAGGATTATCTAGAACTATTTCTTTATCTTCAGTTCTTATTATCACTTGTACAGCATCAATTTCTTGCTGTTGGATGCCCATCTTTTTCATCATCTGCTGCATCTGTCTAGGATTCATTCCAGGCATCATCTTAAATTATCCCCAAAACCTTTAATCCTTGAGTGTGAAGAAATACTTCGATTATTATAATTATTATAACAAACACTATAACTAATGATGGTTTGAATTGAATTAGTGATTTCTGTTCACCATAATAGCTTGTGAGTCCTGCTCCACTACTTGGTAAGTTTATCTTATTATCTCTTGCCATGGTTAAAGAAAAAAATTGTTTTATTTATAAATATTATGTTAGAAAAATAAAAAAAAGGTTTGTAGGTTGCAATAAGCCACATTCTGTCATAAGCCCAAACAGTTCACTTGGAGCTGCGATGGCTTGTTAAGGCATTCAACTATGCGTCAAAGACTTGCACCTTCTGGGTTCTCATATTTCATCCTTTCCTTTTGAGACGTCAAAGTCTTACTGGACAATCGTTACCGTTTGTCTTCGAGCTTATCATTCCATTGTCAAAAGGTGGTCTAGTTTCTGTACGGCTTGCCAAGAGTTTCCCCTTCTTGCGTTGCCACAAGCAGATTAATGGTGTGTGGACTTTCCTCAGATAAACAAATTATCCGTTAGCCTCATAGTCAACCTACAAGAAACAGTAATTGTTTGTCTATTATAAATATATTGTATAATTAGACTAAGAATGATAATTTTTATATAGGAGAAAGGATATCCTTGCCGAATGGAAAAAGACAATGTTTCTATAGATGAATTTGTTAGAGCTTTTGAAGAAGTTGGAGAGAAGATGAATTTACCTAATTTTGAAGTCAAAAAAGGGATTTTAGAAGGAGATTCTGTTATTTTTGCTAATTATGAGAACGGCAAACTAGTTGAGATCCAATTTTTTCCAGATAAGAAGAAGTCCTATGCATATGCAAGAAAGTATGACAAAGATTATTTTTCTTTAATGCAAAACGTTGCTGATATAACAAAAACAGGACCTTTTGGTAATGGTTTCATTCAAGAAAAACCAAATAACTACTAATAAGTAATAACAAAATAGAAAGATTTATATAGTAGTTTAGATACTAAATAAATATGGATAAAACAACATTAGATGATAGATTTGAAAAATCAAAAAGTGGTGTAACTCCAGACAGAGGAGTTAATATGTGTATGTATGTTTCTGGAATGATAGACAGAACAAATAACATACTAAGAGGTATGAATTTTGCTTCAGTTTCTATAGAAGATATTGATTATTCTCAACCTTTAAATGGAACACATTTAATTAATGGTAAATTAAAAGTTGAAGGAATGCCTTGTGAATTTTCATATGACACTTCAAGCAGAGACCTATATTTTAAAGGATTTGGAGATAGTGAATTTGAAGCAGATATTCTAGCAAAAGAGCTTGGAGCAAACTTAAATTTCGAAACATACCCTTTAAGAATCGAAAAATGAACATGCTAAATCCTTCATTAAATAAAGAAGTGGAAGAATTTATAAGAAAAACAAGTCCTGAATATTTTGAAGGGCCTTTCTTTAAAGTTACTGATTTTCTTGAAGGAAAAAATGATATAGAAATTGCTAAAAAATTAGTTTGTAAAGGAGTTAGTGATTATTCATTTTCTTTTAATCCATTAGATCTTTCTATAATTGTTCATAAAATGATACCTGAAGAAGGATATGATAAGAAAAAAATAGTTGATAAATTACTCGAATTAACAGATAGAATTTCTATTCTTGCTGAAAATTATGCAGGACAAGATGAACAAAGCACAATATTTTTCAAAGGAATAACTAGAACCGAAAACGGTTTCAAAGAAGGACACACATTAAGACACCTTCAATATTTATTGATTGATAAAAGATTCAACCATGTAAGAAGTGATAATACTAGAAGCATTGCATATATTCCTTCAGGCGCATTATATTCAAAACACCCATTACAACAAAAAGATTAATCTAAAAAAAATTCTTTTTCATTTCATAGTTGTTAGTAAAATTTAAAAAGGGAAAGCGTTACTTTAGTCATTAGATGTCTAACGTAATAATCCGACTTAAAGATATAGTAAAGCAATATGGCAATAATCTTGTTCTAGATCATATCAATCTTGACATATTTAGTGGAGAGATCTTTGGAATAATAGGAGCTTCAGGCTCAGGAAAAACAACATTACTTTCAACACTTATTGGATTTTTAAAAACTGATTCAGGAGATGTATTATTCAAGCAAGAACACCTTCTTGATTTCTATGATAGTACTGAACCTTTTAGAAGCGTTTTCAAAAAACAAAATGATGTTAAAAGAATATTTGGTTTTGCTAGTCAAGACCCTTCATTCTATTCAAAACTTACTGTTGCTGAAAACCTTGATTATTTCGGCACGCTTTACGGCCTTTCAAAAATTGACAGACAAACAAACAGTAAAACCTTAATCAATCTTATGGGCCTTACCAGTGCAAAAGATAGCTTAGCTGAAAACCTTTCAGGAGGTATGCAGAAAAGATTGGATATTGCATGCGCACTTGTTCATGATCCTAAAGTATTGATTCTTGACGAGCCAACTGCAGACCTTGACCCTTTCTTAAGAAAACATTTCTGGAAATTGATAAAAAAAATCAATAAAAAAGGAACAACAATTATTCTTGCAAGCCATAACCTTGCAGAACTTGAAGTATTATGCAATAGGGTTGGTATTCTTCATCAATCAAAGGTTGCTAGTGTAGGAACACCTGACCAATTAAAAGATCAATATAGTAAAGATGAAGAGATTCATCTCGAAACTTTCCCTGGAAATTATGATGTTATTAAAGATTCTATAAAGCATAAGAATATTACCAAGATGGAAAATAAAGGCACTGAACTTGTAATATATACTAGTCAAGCAGAACAAGTGCTTCATGAAATACTACATATAATAGAAAAAAATAAAGAAAGCCTTATCGATGTAAGACTAAGCAAACCATCACTTGATGAAGTTTTCTTATCATTAGCAAAAAAAAGCAGAAACTTACCTGAGAAAAAATGAAACTAACAAAAATAATAATAAAAAATTTCAAAACACTTTTTAGAAGTAAATCCTCTGCTTTAGTGCTTATACTTGGACCTCTTATATTAATTTCCCTTGTAGGATTAGCATTCAATAACACTTCAACATTTCTTGTTAATGTAGGTTATCAAGCGCCTGAAGGAAACGAACTTGTTAATTCATACATGTCACAAATAGATACTTCTACATATACTGTCAATAGATTTGATGACATAAACACTTGCATCGAAAATATAAAGCTTTCAACAATTCATGCATGTATCGATTTTCCTGAAGACTTTGAGATCTCAAATAATAAAGTGAACGAAATCAAATTCTATGTTGATCAATCAAAAGTGAATCTTGTTTATTCAATAGTCGATACTATATCTAAATCATTTAGTAGAGCATCAAGCAATTTAAGCGTTGAACTAACAAATGATATATTATCAGTTGTAACTCAAAACAAAGGAGGTATGCTTGAAGCTAAAGCTGAAATCGATAAATTAATCGAAGCAAATAATGAACTAAAAGAGATAAGTAATGAACTTCAAAGAGACCTAAACACAATTGTTATTGATACAAAAGAAGCATCAAAAAGTACTGGAAGCCTAAATAGCCTAAGTGAAGATCTTGAGGACAATATTCAAGATATGAATCAATTAGCACAGATGCTTGTTGAAACAGGCTTAAAATTAGAAGATTATGGAATACCAACGAATGAAGAAAATTGGACTGATACTATTGAAACATTAGAATACTATAATGAACCTGATGATGAAAATCATAAAAATGAGATTTGGTACTTATGGAATGATACAAATGCTATAAGACTTAACCTTATGACTTCAGTTACATCACTTACTGGTTCAGTTACTGACATGATAGATGATATTGATGCTGCTAAAGAAAAGCAAACAAAAGTAAAAGACACATTAAAAGAAGATATAAATCCTTCAATAGATGAAAATAATGAGAAAGCAAATGAAGTAAAAGATACCCTTTCAGGACTTGTTTTCCTTATTGATAACATTGAAGTAAGTGATGCTGAAAGTGTTGTGAATCCAATCACTACAAAGATTGAAACAGTATCTAGCGAGAAAAGCCATCTTAGTTTCCTTTTCCCAAGCCTAATCATATTACTTATAATGTTTATCAGCATTCTTATATCATCAAATCTTATCTTGATGGAAAAGAATTCAAAAGCGTATTTCAGGAATTTTACAACACCAACAAATGATTCATTATTCATACTTTCAACATATCTTACTGGGATAATCATGGTGTTGATGCAGATAGTTATAGTGTTATCTGTTGCTACTTGGGCTTTTGATGCGCCACTTCTTCAAAATATTGGCATGGTATCTCTTCTTATACTTATCAGTTCAACATTATTCATATTCATTGGTATGGCTATAGGTTACATCTTTAATAGTGAAGAAACTGCTATGATTGGAGCAATTAGTGTAAGCTCATTATTCTTGCTTCTTTCAGATCTTATTCTTCCATTGGAAAGCATGCCTAGAACATTATTTGAAATTGCTCAATACAATCCTTTTGTTCTTGGAAGTGAAACATTAAGACAAGTTATGCTTTTTAGCGTTGGTTATCAAGGTATAAAATCCCATCTTTGGATAATGATTGGTTTTAGCTTAGTCATTCTTACTTTAATGGTTATAATACAACAAATAATGAAATTTTTATATCTTTCAAGCTTTAGCAGGAAAAAGGTCAAGATCAATAAAAAGATGAATGTAAAAGATTATTTCAAGATTAATAATGAACCTGTGACAGACCTAGATGGATTAATCAAAGTTATTAGACACATGAGCGATAAAGACTTCAAGAAGCACATCAATAAACGAAATAATATTATCAGTAAATGGGTTGCTGATGTTATGAAGAATGTTGATCTTAGTGAAAAGATAAAAGATAAGAAGAAAAAAGAAGATATAATATTCTTATTGAAAAGAGCAATAACTTCTGAGAATGAGAAAGATAATAAAAAATAAAATAAATTTTTATATTACTTTTATTTCTTTATATTAATATGGTGATTATTGTTACTGGAACTCCTGGAACTGGAAAAACGACTTTAAGCAAATTGATTGCAAAAGAAAAAGAATTTGAATATGTTGATCTGAATACTTTTGCTAGAAATAATAATCTTGTTATAGGTTTTGATGAAGAAAGGAATTGTGATATCATCGATGAAGATAAGCTTAGTGATTCAATAGAGAATGCTTTCAAGGATAAAAAGGTTGTTATTGATAGTCATATGAGCCATTATATTGATCCAGAAATTGTAGATATATGCATAGTTACAAAATGTGATTTGAAAGAATTGAAGGCAAGGCTTGAGAAAAGAGGATATAAAGAAGAAAAAGTCAGAGAGAATCTTGATAGCGAAATCTTTGATACTTGTAATGTTGAAGCGATTGAAGAAGGGTATAAACCAATTATAATATGGACAGACAAGAATGTTGACGAACAACTAAAATCTATTTTTTAATCACTTTTTTCTAGTATTTCTATACTGTCTATCTTCCCATCTCCATCAAGGTCATATCCTTGGACAATGCAATAGAATTCGTCGTTTGTATTAATTAATTTCTGTGTTTCTCTTGTTATTGCCATAACTGCTGCTTTTGTCCCCACAAATCTTATACCTGCAATTACTAGTATGTATCCTTGAGGATTATAAGGATTTTTTATTTTAGCTATCATCCCTGTTGAATCATCTGTGTATGTGTTTTTTGGTGTGATTATCCCCCAAGGTCTTTTATCACTAAATTTGCATGGAAGATGTTTATTTATCCTGTAGCAAGCAGTATTTGTTACTGGACCTCCAACAAGTATCAGATTTTTTTCATGTTCTAAATTTATATCTACATCAAGTGCTACACTGAATTCATCACCTAGTTCACAAAAGTTTCCAAGAAAGATTCCAAGTTCTATAGCGTAATGGCCATCTCTTGCTCTTGCCTTATGAGGTCCGTGTGGTTCTGGATTTCCAACCACTATTTTTGAATTTAGTTTACTTCCTTGTATGAAATCTGATAATATTTTTGGATTTTTATTTTTTGGTGAGTCTCCTTGATAATCTTCTAATTCTTCAGTCAGTATTATGCTGATAGCATTTTTTGATAAAGCATATTTTTTTGCAATTGTTCCTCTTATCTGTTTTTTTTCGATCTCTTGTATTATTCCTGCTTTTTCAAGTTCTTTGAAGTGATAATAGATTGATTGTTCATTTATACCTAAAACTTCAGCGATTTTTGATGCATAATTGGATTTTTTAGCTAAATATCTTACAATTTTTTGTCTTGTATCATTGAATTTTCCTATTGAATCAAGACTTAGAAGCTTTGTTTCTACTTGCTTTTTTTCACCATTTTGTAAAGTTATAACATAATCCATTATTACTATAAAAAAATTAATAATATTTATAAATTTTTTTATATTAAATATTATATTTATTACTATTTTAAGCTATTTTTATTATTTTAAAGCTTTATTTATTCTTTTTAATATATTTTATGCTTTATATAATTATTAAAAATATAATTAAATCTTATTACTTATTTTTTATATATTTAATATCAATTTTTTTAGAATAAAGCTTATAAAGTTTTATTTGCTTGCAAACTGTTATGGGAAAACTTTTTGGAACAGATGGGATAAGAGGTAAAGCCAACACTTACCCTATGACTGCTGATATTGCATTAAAAATTGGACAAGCAGCTGCAAAAACCTTTAGAAATAAGAAAAAAAGAGCAAGGATATTAATAGGAAAAGATACAAGAGTGTCAGGTTATATGATTGAGTATGCTCTTACTAGTGGAATCTGTAGTAAGGGTGTTGATGTACTTCTTGTTGGTCCAATGCCAACGCCAGCTATCGCCCATTTGACAAAAAGTTTTGCAGCAGATTGTGGTATAGTTATTAGTGCTTCTCATAATTCTTATGAGGATAATGGAATAAAATTTTTTGGTCCAGACGGTTTTAAGCTTGACGATGAAAAAGAAAAAGAGATTGAAGGACTCGCATTGAATAATGATTTTGATACTAGTAATTTTAGCGGTGAAAAAATAGGCAAGGCTTACCGTATTGATGATGCCGCAGGCAGATATATTGAATTTGCAAAGAGCAGCATAAGAAACAAATCTCTTGAAGGTTTGAAAATAGTTATAGATACTGCTAATGGTGCAGCTTATAAGATTGCACCTATGATTTTTGATGAGCTTGGTGCTGAAGTGATCGTTGTAAACAATCGACCTAATGGTATCAATATAAATAAGAAATGCGGTGCTACTTATCCTGAAACCATAAAACACGCTGTTAGTCAAGTTAAAGCCGATGTTGGAATTGCTTTGGATGGCGATGCAGATAGGGTTATAATGGTTGATGAAAATGGTGAAGAATTAGATGGAGACCATATTATTGCTATTGCTGCAGATTATTTCAAGAAAAAAAATCGATTGATAGGGAATACTGTTGTAAGTACTGTGATGAGCAATCTGGGGTTACGTAAATTTTTAGAAGAAAAAGATATTGGATATGTTGAAACAAAAGTTGGAGATAGGTATGTTGTTGAAGAGATGAGAAAAAATGGTCAGGTTATTGGTGGTGAGCAGTCAGGTCATATTATTTTTTCAAAATATACTACGACTGGAGATGGTACAATTACTGCATTGCAGATATTAAATATTATGAAAAAGGAAGATAAGAAACTTAGCGATCTTCGTAAAAAATTGATTAAGTATCCTCAAGTCTTAAAGAATGTTAAAGTTGATAATAAGGTTCCTTTGGAAGAGATTGAAAAGTTACAATTGAAAATTAAGGAATTTGAAAAAAAGCTTGGTGATGAAGGTAGGATGCTTATAAGGTATAGTGGCACTGAAAATCTCTGCCGTGTGATGATTGAAGGAAAGGATGAAAAAGAGATTGAAGAGATGTGTGATTCTCTTTGTAAAATTATTGAGGAAGAAACAAGATGAAACAAAGAAAATTTCAAAAAAATTTCAGGCTTCAAATTAAAGGTGATTCAATTTGAAAGCAGTGATACTTGCAGCAGGAAAATCTACTAGGACTGAACCTTTAACGATTACTCGTCCAAAACCTTTACTTAAAGTTTGTAATAAGGAAATAATTTTTCATACACTTGATAATCTTGAAGGTTTGGTCGATGAAGTTATCATTATTGTTGGTTACAAAAAAGAGATGATTATTGAAACTATTGGTGAAACTTACAAAGATATTAAAATCATTTTTGTGGAACAGAAGGAACAGCTTGGCACAGGTCACGCTGTTTCTCTTGTTCGCGATATAGATGATGATTTTCTTCTTCTTGGAGGAGATGATTTTTACAGCGAATCAGATTTGAAAAAGATGTGTGATGAGACTTTTGCTATTCTTGGACAAAAAAGTGAAACCCCTCAAAATTTTGGAGTTCTTGTAACTAATCAAAATGGTTTCTTATCAAAGATTGTTGAGAAACCTAAAAAGTTTGTGTCTGACTTAGTAAATACTGGATGCTATAAGCTTAGTCCTGAGATATTTGATTATTTTGATATTAAGAAAAGCGATAGAGGAGAGTTAGAATTTGTTGATGTTATAACAAATCTTTCAAAAGTCAAGAAAGTTAATGTTGTTGAAACTAATGATTGGATGACTGTTACTTATCCTTGGGATCTATTGAAGGTCAATGATTTTTTTATGAAAAATGTGGAGAAAAAGATCGAAGGTGTTGTTGAAGAAGGAGTTACCTTGATAGGAGAAGTTATTGTTGAGAAAGGTACTGTTCTAAAGAGTGGAACCTATATTGAAGGGCCTGTAATCATTGGTAAAGATTGTAAGATTGGCCCTAATTGCTATATTCGACCTTCTACTTCAATTGGTGATGGTTGTCATATTGGTCAAGGCGTTGAGATAAAAAATAGTATTGTTGGTGATAAAAGCAATGTTCCTCACCTTAATTATGTTGGAGATAGTATCATTGGCAATAATTGCAATCTTGGCGCTGGAACTATTGTTGCTAACCTTCGTCATGATAATTCGAATATTAGAAGTGTGATAAAAGGAACCCTTATTGATACAGGTAGAAGAAAGTTAGGTTCTATTATTGGCGATGATGTTCATACAGGTATTAATACTAGTATTTTGCCAGGGCGTAAGTTCTGGCCAAATACATCTACTAGGCCTGGACAAGTTGTAGAAAGAGATGTTATGGAGTGATTATGATGCCTATTAAAGCAGTAATCTTCGATATGGATGGTGTTCTTCTTAATAGTATGCCTATGCATCTTGAAATCTGGAAAAATTTATTTGAGAAGTATGGTATTGATTTTAGTCTTGAGATATTTGAGAAATATAATGGTACTAGTTCTTATGGTATTGCAAAGAATCTTGTTGAAAAATTTAATTTAGAGATAAGTGTAGAAGAGTTAGTTAATGAGAAGCATGAAAAAGAAAAAGAAATGCAAGATGAGATGCTTGATCTTTTTCCTGATACCTTGAAGATTATTGAAGTTTTAAAAAGCAAGGATTTGAAAGTTGGTGTTGCTACTAGTGCTATGGAAGATATGACAACCTATGTAAAAGAGAGGTTTGGATTGGATAAGCAAGTTGATAATTTTATTGAAGCAAAAGATGTTTCGAGAACAAAACCAGATCCAGAAATCTTTTTAAAATGTGCTGAAAAACTTGGTGTTGAACCATCAAATTGTGTTGTTGTTGAAGATGCTATCAATGGAATTCTTGCTGCTCAAAAAGGGGGTATGATTTCAGTTGGTATAACTAATACTTTTCCTAAGGAAGCTTTTATTGATGCTGATTTTGTTATTGATGATTTAAATGAATTATATGATGTTTTAGATAAGGTGGAAATTCTATGTGTGGAATAACTGGAATTATAACAAAGGATGATCATAGTATCAAAGAGGATCTTCTAAAAACATTAAAAAGACTTGAATATAGAGGTTATGACAGTGTAGGTTTTGCTACAAATGATGGTTTTTTTAAAAAATCAACACTTCCTATTTCGGATTTCATTAACTCTGTGGATTCAGATTTAAGATCTAATATTTCTATTAGTCACACTAGATGGGCTACGCACGGAGGGGTTAATGAAAATAATGCTCACCCCCATTTTGATAAAACTCAAAAAGTGTTTTGTGCCCATAATGGAATAATAGAAAATTTTAATGATCTAAAAGAAGAATTAGAAGATGAAGGATATTCTTTTAAGACAGAGACAGATAGTGAAATCATTACTAATTTTTTTCATAAAGGAATGGTTAAAGAAGGGAAAAGCTTTGAGATTATTGCTAAAGAATTTATAAAAAAAGTTAAAGGTACTTTTGCTATCCTTCTTATTATTGGTGATGGTAGATTATATGCTTTGAAAAGGGATAGTCCTCTTGCTCTTGGAATTACTGAAAAAGGGTTTATTCTTGCGTCAGACATCTATAGCTTTAGTAATAAGACAGATAAGGCTATTTTTTTTGGTGATGATGAGTTTGCGATTATAGATAAAGATAAATATGCTTTTTTTGATAAGGATGGGAAAAATATAGATAAGGAAATAACAAGTTTTGAATGGAGTGTTGAAGAAGAAAAATTAGATGAATATCCTCATTATATGATTAAAGAGATTAAAGAACAACCAATTACGAGTAGAAGGCTTATTGAATCTTTGAAAAGAGATCAAGCTAATAGGTTAAAAGAGTTTGAGAATTTGATAAAGGATTCTAAAAGGGTTGTTTTTGTTGCTAGCGGCACTAGTTATCATGCTAGTCTTGTTGGAGTTCATCTTCTAAATAAGCAAGGTATTGAGAGTCATGCTGTCATCGCTTCAGAATTTGAGAATTTTTATCTTGTTGATGATAAGACATTGATCCTTGCTGTTAGTCAAAGTGGTGAGACTATGGATGTAGTTACTGTTATCAAGAAGGCAAGAAAGAATGGCGCTAAGATTGCTAGTATTGTTAATGTTCCTTATAGCACAATACAACGTCATAGTGATACTAGTATTGAGATTCTTGCAGGACAAGAGGTTTGTGTTGCTAGTACTAAAGCTTTTACTAACCAATTAATTGCTCTTTTTTCAATTGCAAGATCTTTTGGTTATGATAATAATCTTGAAAATATACCTGATAGGATAAAAGAAACTCTTGATATTAATGAAGAAATAATCAAAGAATTAGCTCAAAAATTATATGAAAAAAATGATATGTTTATTCTTGGTAAAGGTGCTACTTATCCTATTGCTAGAGAGATTGCTTTGAAATTAAAGGAGATTCCTTATGTGCATGCTGAAGGTATGATGGCTGGAGAATTAAAGCATGGTACGATTGCTTTAATAGAAGACGGAACTCCTGTGTTTTGTCTTGTTCCTGGGAAAAATCTCGAAATGTTGAGTAGTGCTAAAGAGGTTGAAAGCAGAGGAGCAAAAACCATAATTATTGGGAATAAAGAAGGAATTGAGCCTGATATTTTGCTTCCTGAGTCTGATGAGAAAGAATTCTCTATATATTCAAGCCTTATTGGTCATCTTTTAAGCTATTATATTGGTGTTCTTAGAGGTGTTAATATAGATAAACCTAGAAACCTTGCAAAAAGCGTAACAGTCCACTAAAAAGCTTTTATTTTTGATACCTTGCAAAAAGCATGACGATACATTAATCTTTAATTGATTAAGTTTTTATATTATCTTCTTTAACTTTGAATTATGAATGAAACAGTTAGTTCCTTGGATCTTCATTTCATGATACGTGAATTCCAAGACATGATCGGCGCTAGAATAGACAAAGTTTACCATAAAAAAGACGAATTAGCATTACAATTATATTCAACTGTTACAAAAAAGGTTTTTCTTTTCTTTAAGCTTCCTTCAACAACATTCTTAATAAATAAAAAGCCAGATACTGAGGAGATCGCGGGAGGTTTTTGTATGTTTCTTAGGAAAAAGCTTGCTATGGGAAGGATTGAAAAAGTTGAGCAGGTTGGGTTTGAAAGAATAATGAAAATATTTATAGATAATAAAGGTGAAAAATTTGAACTGATTGTTGAACTTTTTAGTCCTGGTAATTTTTTGCTTGTTCAAGAAGGTAAAATATTATCTATGCAAAATAGTCTTAATACAAAGGATAGGGTTGTTCGTGGTGGTATTGAGTATAAGCCTTTGATACGAGATTTTGATGCTTTAAATTTAAAAGAGGAAGAAATCGTTGAGGTTTTTGCTAAAAGCGATAAGGAATCGGTTGTTAAGCTTCTTGCTTTGGATCTAGGTTTTGGTGGAGTATATGCTGAAGAAATATGTTCTGTTGCTAAAATTGATAAGGATTCTAAAGATTTAAGTGTTGATGAGATAAAAAAGATCCATAAAACCATTAAAAAGCTTAATGAATCAGAGATAAAACCTGTATTTATACAAAAGGATGTTTATCCCTTTCAATTAAAGAGTTTGGATAAAGGTGAATTATTAGATAAATCTTTTTCTAGAAGTGTTGGAGATAGATTGATAGATAGGTTTGTAAGTGAAAAGATTGAATCTGAGAAAAAATCTCAAAATAAAAACTTAAAAAAAATTGAAAGTATTATTGAAAAGCAGAAAAAACAGATTGACACATTAGAAAAAGATGCTGAAATTCTTCAAAAAAAAGGTGAATTAATCTATGAAAACTATAGTTCCTTGGAAGAATTATTAAAAACTATTAATGATGCGAAGAAGAAATATTCTTATAAAGAGATAAAAGAAAAATTAAAAGAAAAAGAATTGATTAAAGATCTAAACGAAAAAGAGCAATCAATAATTATTGAATTAATAAAATGAATGAGGAAAATATTATTGAAAAAGTGCGTGTACCTACTTTTTTTAAGAAAAGGTATGAATCTCAAATTGATGATTTTGATAGCCCTCTTGTCAATATGAAAGCTATTAGAGTTAATACTCTTTTATGTAATGAAAAAAAATTGATTAATGACTTAAAGAAAAAAGGTGTTAAGTTGAATAAGATTGATTGGCTTGACAAAGGATATACTTTTGAGTCTGATTTCAGTATGAGTTCAACTGCAGAGTATCTTAAAGGTTTTTTCTATCTTCAAGAAGCTGCAAGCCAAATACCTGTTCAAGTTCTAAATCCAAGCCCAGGAGAATTGGTTCTTGATATGAGTGCTGCTCCGGGAAGCAAAACGACTCAAATCGCTTCTTATATGAATAATGAAGGTGTTCTTGTAGCACTTGATAATAGTTCTAGAAGAATTGAGAAATTAAATAATAATATTGAACGAATGGGAGTTACTAATTCAATTGTGTATAATAAAGATGCTAGGTTTGCTAATGACCTTAATATCAAATTTGATAAAATTTTACTTGATGCCCCTTGTAGTGGAAATTATTGTGTTGAAGACAGTTGGTTTTTAAAAAGAACAAGTGAAGATTTTGATATGAAAAGCGATACTCAAAAGCAATTGTTTAGTGAAGCTTTCCAGATTTTAAAAAAAAGTGGTGAGATTGTTTACAGTACCTGCTCGTTAGAAATTGAGGAAGATGAAGAAGTGGTTGAATGGGCACTTGAGACTTTTAATCTGAAACTTATTGATACTGATTTGAATATGGGAAATCCCGGATGTACAGAAAAAACAAAATTATGTAGAAAATTTTGGCCTCATAAAACTGGAACTCAAGGCTTCTTTGTAGCAAAGTTCAAGAAACTTTGATACAAATGCCTAAATTCTAGCAAAGCGAATTTATCTGCTTTGTTGCTAAATTTAAGAAAAAATAATTTATTTCAAAAGAAATATTTTTCTGAACAAGTACAGTCCTATTGAGAATATTAATGCTAGCAAAGTATAAGGTGCACTTCCTAATTCATGGTGTCCTCTCTTATTCATGAAATAATTAATATTCATATTATATTTAAAGTTTTAGAAAATAAAAAGAAACGGCTTCATGATGCTCCCGTACATAAGTACAGTACTAACCACGACGTAGGACTTCTTAACTTCCGTGTTCGAAATGGGAACGGGTGTACCAATCCACTATGGCCGTCTAAAACATAGAAATAAGGAGGTATTTATAAAATTTACGGTTAACAAATTATCATGTTTCTTAGTATCTTTTTTATCTTAAACACAAATATTTTAAAGGATTCGTTTCATTCTTTAATTAATGGAAAAATTGTTTAGGATTGATGGAGATAAATGCGAAGCATGTGAAAAATGTGTGCAGATATGCAGACAAGGCGTTTTTGAAATGATTGAAGAAGATGGGAAGATTCATTCTGAAATGGTTCATCCTGAAAAATGTAATGATTGCGGCCTTTGTTTTATGGCTTGTGAAAATCAAGGTAAACCCATCCTTCTAAAAAATGAAGAAGGTCATGAATGCCTCCATAAAAAGCCTAAAGAAGAGGAACTTTTGCTTAATTAAAAATTGAGTTAGTTTTTTATATAAAAACTTATTTTCTTGTTTTATGACTGACCTAATAGCTTGTCTTACTGAAAAAAAAGGGTATAAGCATGTAAAAAGGCTTATCAATGAAGCAGATTGGAGTAGAGTTTTTCTCATTACTCGTGAAGGAGTTAGTGATGATTTCAAATTCAGTAAGCCTGTTATAAAGATAATCATTGATCCTAAAAAACCAGTAAAAGATGTGGTTCAAGATATTAAATCTAAATTGACATTTATTTTTGGAGAAGTTGGATTGAATCTTGTTTCTGGCAATGGTAAAGAACATATGGCAATAATTAGTGCTATAATGAAATCAGGTGCAGGATTTAGATTAGTCGGTATGACTCCAGATGGAATAACCCAACTCTAAATAAGTTTTAACTTATTCTGTTTTGGTCGAGCTTTATTAAAAGGTCGGTTGGCAT
>PKTL01000057.1 GCA_002867475.1 Candidatus Woesearchaeota archaeon | reverse complement strand
CGTGCATTTTCACAGTTATAATACTTTAAAAATCTTTTTAAACCCTCAGTAATATGTTTTGATTTTAATAGAATCTGTTTTATACTCCGCAGGTCCTGTTATACCTTTAAAGTAGCATATTTCGTATCGTTATTAATCGTCTTTTCCTTTTATAATAACTCAAGCCTCCTTGAAAGCCCACTAGGATTCCTGTGTCGACTTTCATTATTCTAAAAGCATAATCCATCATAATCCCTAATCCAAAATATACTAATTTAAAGGTATTATGGAAAAATCAGAAATTTAACAAGGTTCGGAAAACTACGTTTTCCGGTTATTTACCTAAAGTCTTTAACCTTTAGTCACAGAATTTCTTATAGGGCGGTCGTTGCCCCGCGACATAACTGCAAAATGTTGGATTTAATAATTAAAAAATCAAATCCTTTCCCAATGAATAATGATAAAATTTTAGAAAATAATAATATTGTAATAATAAATTATTTTGTTCAACAAAATTTTTGCATTTTTCTAAATTTATTAAGAAAGACACTAAAAAAATAAAATCAAACTTTGTTGTTAAAGAATTTTTTATTTTATGATCAAATAATGAATTAATTTCTTTTGTAATATTATCTGACGATAGATTATTCACGTTAGGTTTAGCAAAAGTTTTTTCTTCGAAATTATTAAAATTTATATTTTTTCCCTTAATTTTATCATAAATTTTTAATAATTTTTCTATTTCAGTTGAACAAATAAACTTAATGAAAAACTCTTTGAATTTTTTGCTAATTTCAACTTTATTTACAATACTTTCTATTTTCGATAAATTACTAAATTCAATTTTATTCATATAAATATAAAACAATAAAAATGGATTTTCTTCTATTAAAAATTTCAACGGTTCATAAGAATTTAATTTTTCACTTTCTAAAAAATATTTTTTAATTTCATTTTTTATTTCTAAATTTCTATGTGTCTCATTGATTGAAAATAAATATAATTCAAATTCTAAATCTTCTGATTCTATAGAATTTGAAATTTCCTCAGTTCCTACCATTTTTCTTGATATTGATATAACTTCCAAAATTAAAATATAACTCTCTAATAGTTTTAAACTTTTTTTATCACCGTATAATTCCTTATAAAAATTTTCAATAATATAAATCAGATCTATTCTGAATTTCCTCTTAAAAAAATTCTTTTTCTTTAGAATAAACTCAACAGGATTTAAAAGCATTTGAAACTTATTTTCTCTTACTGGTCCAATAAAATCTCTTAATTTTGAATCAATATTAAATTTCAACTCTCTATAAAGGTCATTTAAATCTTTACCGTTAATAAAAGAACTAAAAAAAACTCTAATTTTATTTTCTTTAGAAATATTTTTTATTTTTTTTATATTATTCAGGTTTTCAATATAAAAAGTTCTTAAATCAATATTAATTTCTGATAATTCATCCAAAAATTCTTGATAAACAGAATCTTTTTTGTTTTCGAAATTAAATAACCCATCAAAAAACTTCTTCAAAATGAGCTTAGATATTTTTCTTGAAGAAATCCCATATCTTACATCATAGAATTTGTTGAAGAATGTTGAGATGTCATTTGTCATTAGTTCATCTAAGCATCCGTTTTCCTGAATCATGTTGAAATCATATTCAAAAAGAAAATCCATTTTTACTAATGGATCAATTTTTTTATCTTTTCTTAGTAATCTGATGAATGAAAAGAAAGCCAGGAACTCTTCTTTAGATAATCTATCTAAATCCTGGAATATAATTAATAGGTTCTTTTCTTCTTTATTTATTTTATCTGAAATAAAATCGTTGATCTGTTCCAGGTAATCTATCTCAGTTGTGTGATTTAAAAATTCATTTATTATAGAAAACCATGGACTTGAATTCATAGTTCTGAATCTTCTTAGTAAATTAAACTTAATTAGATCAAACTTTGCTGGTAAATATCCTTTTGAATATAGAACGTTAGATATTGTATTAAAAAAGATGTTTGCTATCTCATAAGATGATAGATCTCTATTAGAAGTAGAAAAGCTATATGGAGTTATATAGATAGGTATATGAGTGTCTTTCAACTTATCAATAATAGCTTCATCAATTGTGCTCTTCCCGGTTCCAAAACTTCCATCTAGTAGAACCCAGTAATAACTTTTATCTTTTCCTTCCTGATTCAATTTTTCTTTATATAATCCTGCTATCTGATTAATAATACTATTCTGATAATCTGTAACTTCTTTAATATAATAATCTTTATTTATTGGTGAAGTGAAATATGGTAAATCTTTATTAAATATATTCCAATCTTTATTCTCACTCATTTAATTACCGTCCAGAAAATAATATTATTTAAATAGATAAGAATTCCTCCATATATAAAATAAAAAACAAGTTCTTTTCCATTTTTTGTTGAACAAAGAAAATTTGTTAGTTGTTGAATTAGTGTTATTACAAAAACAATTGCGGAAAAAACATACAATTCATATTTAATATGACATTTGTTTAAAAAATAAAAAAAACAAAGCATATAAATTAAAAACAATACATTTAAGTAAAATTTATTTTTAAAATTTATTCCTTTCATGAAACAAACAATCTCTTGTGATTTGATTAAGAGAAATAAATTAAACACTATTGCTATTATTAAAAGATTAAACATAGATTAATATTAAAAAATTTACCATCTTTTAGCAACATATATTTATTTTCGAGTTAAAATTTAACAAATAAAGGAACAATACCGGTGTCGGTGCTTGACATTTTACATTTTAAAATCTTAATTCTACCTATAAAACTACACTAATAAGCGATTTCAAGTTTTTATATAAATTATTTATCCAAAATCACAAGGTCTGACCCCTATTTCATGTTTTCTTATATTGAACCAAAGTAAATAAGTCCGACTGCAGTTAGTATCCGAACGGGATAAAAGGGGCCCGGAGCGATTCGAAGAATCAGGTAATTAATTAAATGACCTTAATTAATTACATAATAACTGCCTCCACCTTTTCTCTCTGTTAAGACAAATCATATACAAGAACGAGCCTTTCAAAGAAGATGAGACATGGATTATTTTGTTTGAAAGGTTAAT
>PKTL01000077.1 GCA_002867475.1 Candidatus Woesearchaeota archaeon | reverse complement strand
TTAAATAGGAGAATTACAAAATAATATATATTCGAATATTCGAGGTGCAAAATGTTTAAGATAAAGAAAGGTCAAGGCATGTCAATGAATGTCATAATCATAGCAGTTCTAGCATTATTAGTGCTAGTAATTTTAAGTGTAATCTTCACTACAAAGATGAGAGATACAAGAAAAAATGTAGATTCATGTGAGAATAATGGTGGAGAATGTGTATATGGTGATTACGCAACAGATCCTAACGATCCAGATTATTGTAATGAAGATAGGTATGATAGATTAGCAAATTATGATTGTACAGATGATGAAGATGTCTGTTGTATACGTGGATAGCGTAAATATTTTTTAATTTTTATTTAAATTTCTTATTTATTTATAGATAATTTCTTTTGATAATTTTGATAATTATTTAGCGACACATATATAAACAACTAAATCAATAAATAAGACTTAGCAGCTAGCCTGTTAAGGAGTCCTATTTCATTTTGTCGTCGATAAAACTATTCAAGAATATAAAAATTTATAAAGAATTATTGGAACAATTAATATTTTAATGGAATCAGCAAAAAAAGTTGAATTTATAGATTTTCATAATAAATCTTATATTTCTGAATTGATAAGTGATGCGATAGCATCTATGTATTGCAACAATAGTATAGAAAAGGAATTAAAACATCTTCATATAGAAGTTCTTCCTGGAAGCATCAGGGACAAAATAAAAGAATTAAATAAAGAAAATTTAGATTTTTCAGTTTTGGAAACAGCAGCACAAAATTATTGTGGGGGAGATTATAATTCTAATAAGTTTAGACATTTTTGCAATAATCTTTATTTTAAACCTACAAGGGTCGGCGTGAGGATAAGTCATCCAAATTCTTATGGATTTATATCTTATCAAATAAATCAGGACATGCTTGAATATAATCGTAGTCAATCTCAAAAGAGAAATCTTAATAACTGATTATTCTTTTTTTATTAATATGTTAGAGATATGTGCGATTGGCGGATACCAAAATGTTGGTAGAAACATGACTGCAATCAAGTATAATGATGAAGTTGTCATATTAGATATGGGTCTTGACCTAGAACGTTACATAGCATATACTGAAGATGAAGATCCTTTTAGTATCTCATCTAGACAACTGATGAAAGCAGGAGCCATTCCTAATGATTCAATAATAGACAAATGGAAAGACCAAGTTCTTGCAATAATACCAACACACGCACATTTAGACCATGTTGGTGCAATACCTTTCATGTCAAATAAGTATAATAATGCAAAAATATTATGCACCCCTTTTACTGCAGCGGTTCTTGAAAGGATAAGTATAGATGATAAACGTCCAATTAATAATAAGATAAATGTTTTAAGTGAAAATTCAAATTATCACCTATCTAAAAATATTGAGATTGAATTCATCAATATAACTCATTCAACGCCTCACACAGTGGTGGTTGTAATCCATACTCCTGAAGGATCAGTGGTTTATGCAAATGATTTCAAGTTTGATTATAATCCATTACTCGGGAAAAAGCCAAATGAGAAAAGGCTTAGCGAACTACAGGATGTGAAATTGTTAATAATGGATTCATTATATTCTGATAGGGAAGGTCACACACCCGGAGAAACATGGGCAAGAGATCAATTATTAAAGATATTTGATGAGAACGCATCAAAAGACAATATTTTGATAACAACAACCTTTTCAAGTCATATATCTAGATTGAAAACTTTAGTAGATATCGCTAAAAGATTAAGAAGAACGCCCATATTTTTAGGCAGAAGCCTTTCAAAATATGCTCTCGCAGCTCAAGAAGCAGGACTTGCCCGATTTGAAGACGAATGCGAGATTGTAAGATACTCTGGCAAAGTAAAAAGAGCAATAAATAGGATGAAAAAAGTTGGTTTATCTAAATATTTCATTATATGCTCTGGTCATCAAGGAGAACCAAAAGCAACTCTCACAAAGATCATAAAAAGAAGATTGCTTGAGCTTGATAATAATGATGTTGTAGTTTTTTCTTCAACAATAATACCTAATGAGGAAAATTATAGGAATAGGGAAGAATTAGAGGGGGATATAAAATCTATGGGTGCAAAAATATTCACAGATATCCATGTTAGTGGCCATGCTAGTCGAGATGATCATAAAAAACTAATAGAATTAATTAAACCTTCTCTTGTTATTCCTGCACATGCTAATGAAGAAAAAACACAAGTAATGATAGATTATTGTAAAAAATTAGGTGTCTTATCAAAATCATTGAAAGAAGGAGATTTCTTTACTCTTTAAAAGCAGATCACTTAATAATAACTACAAAATACAAGACTTTAAATATAACCTTCCTTTTAAAATTTTCATAAACATATTAATAATATAGGTGGGGAAAACATGAAACTTACTCTCGCAGAACCAAAATATTTGAAAGACAGCATATCTATAATATCAGACCTAGTAAATGAAGCAAGATTTAAGATAACAAGTGATGCAATAGAACTAATAGCGATGGATCCAGCAAACGTTGCAATGGTCCTATTTAAGTTATTATCAAGTAGTTTTGTTGATTATAGTGTTAAAGAAGATACAGAGATAGCGATTAATCTATCAAGTTTTAAACAAGTTTTAAACAGATCAAAACCAACAGATATGATAACTCTTGAGCTAGAAGAAAACAAATTAAAAATCCTTTTTAAAGGAGTCACAACAAGAACATTCTATCTTCCAATAATAGATGTTGAAGAAAAAGAACAAAGAGTTCCAGATCTTAAATTTGGAGTTACAATTACTTCATCAACAAGCATGATAACAGAAGCAATCGAAGATGCAGATATAGTTGCAGAAAGCGTAACTTTTGGTGCTGAAAAAAATAAATTTATCCTTAGTGCTGAAGGAGACCTATCAAAAGCAAAGATAGAGATAAATGAAGATGAAGAGACAAAGATTCTTGTTGAAGGAGAAAGTCAGATAAAATCAAAATATTCAATAGAATACCTAAAAAAGATGGTTAAAGGATCAAAAATTGCACCTGAAACAACCATACGATTTAGCAAGGATTATCCGCTTAAACTTGAATTTAATACTCTAAACAAGGTAAGTTTAGCATTCATACTTGCTCCAAGAGTAGAAAACGACTAATTTTTTAGTTGATTTTTTTTATTTTATGGAAGAAATAACTTCTCAGTCTATAGAAACCAGATTTCAGATTGTTCTGCTAGCATTTTTAATCATGGTAGGTTATTACTTATTCAAGTATGGTTTTAACATAGAAAATATGACAAATTTTCAAGTGACATTATTAGCTATACTTGTTGGAATTTTCGCTTCATTAATATATACTAAAAAAACACTGATAACTTTAAATAAGAAAAACAAATAATAATATTTAAGATGATCAAACTATATCAATTACCTAATTGCCCTTTCTGTGCAAAAGTTAGAGAAAAACTAGATGAATTAGAAGTTGAATATGAAGTGATAAATATAGATAGGGAAAATAAGCCTCAAGTAGTGAAGGATATGGGTGGGTTTGTTCCAATAATAGATGATGAAGGACATATAATGAAAGAATCAGAAGAAATCTTGGATTATCTTGATAGCAAATATGGTGCTATAACTGATTATTAAAGTAAAAAAACAAAATATTGTAAATATTATTATTTTTCTTCAATTTCTATTGCTTCAACAGGACATGCATCTTTAGCTTCAATAGCACATTCTTTATTAGTTTCACTCAATTTAGGCTTTGATTTTCCATCAACTAACTCAAAGATCTCATTACAAACACCAATACAAGCACCACAACCAATACAATCATCGTTTACACTTATTTTATAAGTCATTATATCACCTTTTTCTATGTCTGCCTGAATTCTTAATAAAACTTTTGATAATCTTTATAAAGAGAATAAGATTTCTAAAATTTATAGCCTTATTATGGGAATAGCAAGAAAAGGACCTATAATGAACTACGTGGGCGAGAAAAATGTGGTAAAGAATTATTCTAATATTTTTTACCAGGAGATCAAAAATGAGTGAAGAACAAACTGAAACAATGCTTGTACCAACAGAGGAATACCTTAAAGCAGGAATTCATATAGGTACAAAATTCAAGACAAAATATATGGAGAAATTTATATACAAAGTAAGGCCTGATGGTTTAAGCGTACTTAACATCTCCAAAATAGATGAAAGGATTCAAAACCTTATTACTCTTTTATCAAGTTATGCACCAGAAGAAATTCTTGTAGTATCAAGAAGAGAAAATGGTTGGAGAAGCGTAAAAATATTCGAAAAATTAATTGGAGCAAAAGTATTTGCAGGAAGATATCCTCCAGGCATACTTACAAACGCAAACCTGAAAAATTTTATAGAAGCAAAAATACTGCTTGTAATCGATGCATGGCCAGACAGAAACGCGGTTCAAGATGCAATAAAAGTGGGAATCCCTGTAATTGCACTTTCAGACACAAATAATCAATCAAATAATATAGACTTAGTTGTTCCATGTAACAATAAAGGAAAGAAAAGTATTGGATTGCTGTTCTGGATAGTGACAAAAGAGTATATGAAAAATAGGGGAATGATAAAATCTGACTCTGAATTCAAATACACAATCGACGATTTCAGTGAGGAATAAATCTCACTAATTTTTTTTTTAATATTTATTTTTATTTAATTATTGAGAATATTTCTCAATACCTTTTCCAATTATTCTAAAAAACAATTCTTTATCAGATTCAATTGATCTATGCCTAACCATTATAGCTCTTCTTACATTTTTTTCAAGATTTTGAAGCTCTATCAAACACTTACTTGAATATTTTAAGAAATCACCACCAACCATTTTTATTTTATCCTTATTATCAAAATCACTATATATATGGCTAGTAAATAAAACACCCAGATTCTGTTTTCTAGCAAGCTCATTTAAGAAAGATACTTGAAGTCCAAGTTCTCTATTCGCATTATAAACTTGATCCCCTTTACCAAGTTCAAGACGATAAAGCATACTAATACTATCAACAATGATAAGTCCAATCTCCTCATTTATTGCTTTTTTGAGTTTTTCAAAGCTTGATTTTTGCTCATTAAAATTGTTAGGTTTTAAAAAAAGAATATTCTTTAGGTATGTATCAACATCTTCAACCAATTGAGAAAATCTGTTAACACTAAATCCTCCTTCTGTGTCTATATATATGACTCTTTTCCCAGAATCAATCATCTTTATAGCTGCAAGCATACATATCAAAGTTTTACCACTTCCTGCAGGACCATAAATATTATTTATTATTCCAGATTCAAAACCTCCATCAAGAAAGTAATCAAAATCTTCATTTATCTTAATCTTATCCATTAATCTGTAAAAAGTCATAATTTATATAAATCTTTACACATCATAACTAAAAATGAGAAAAAATACTAAACATCTTCTTATAATCTTCACATTATTATTTATTTTCTTATTGATATTTGGTATAAGATATTATCATTTCTCAAAAACAGAACAGTTCTCAGATGACAAATCCTATTATAATCTACGTCAAATAGAATATATATCAGAAAATGGGAAACCTCTATATGCTGATACTTTAAGTTATGGGGGAAGAGAATATTTTTTTACACCAGTATTTCATTATTTCTTTGCATTAGTATACTCGTTAACAGGTTCAATTATGGCATTAAAGATAATAAATAATCTTTTTGCAACTTCAATAATATTTTTCGCATATCTCTTAGTGAAAAGCATAACCAAAGATGAATTCTTATCATTTTCTATAGGTACAATAGTAAGTATAATTCCTATTTATATTGAAAATACTCTTAATACTCTTAATCCTTATTCAATTTTTTTCCCCTTGATGGTCCTTTTAACATATTATATATCTCTTCTAAAAACAGATTCAAACAAGTATTCCTCTATAACAACAACTCTTTTCGCATTATTCATAATGCTTTCTCCAATTTCTTTAATATTAATACTCGGATTTTTTTTTAATCAAGTATTAACAAAAATAAATGGTATAAAGATAAACAAGAAAGAAGTTGAAATATTCATTGTATCTCTTCTTTTTTATTTATGGTATTATTTTATGGTGTATAAAGATACTTTTTTTAATCAAGGTTTATCCATATTAAAACAAAACATCCCTAAAGCGCTTCTTTTTGAACATTTTATGATACCAACTCCCTTAAACTTGCTTATCTCTTTTGGAATAGTTTCTTTTCTTTTTGGCGCGTTCTCAGTATATTATGTTTCATCAAGACCTAAATTCTATCAAGCGAACATATTAGCATCAACGGCGATAATGATAACTCTTTTCCTTTTTATGGATTTATTAACAATCGAAATATTTTCCATATCGCTTGGAATAATAATAACCTTAATATCTTCAGTTGGTTTAAAACTAATAATAGACTATTTCATAAACACAAAAATACCTTATTCAAAAGCTTTAATCTTTATCTTTTTAGTAATAATTTTCGTACCTAATTTTTTTGCATTAAAAAATATTGATCAATCCACATTGACTGATGAAAGAATAGAGACCTATGAATGGATAGAAATAAACACTTTCCCTTTTGAAACCATAATAACTCCGATAACTGAAGGACACATCCTGTCTTATTTCTCAAACAGAAAAAATGTTATGGATACAAACTTTCTTTCAGCAAGAAACATAGACCAAAGATTTGAAGACCTAAGGAAAATATATATGAATCCTTTCTATACTGAAGTTATACATCTTGCTTTAGAAAAATATAATGCGAGGTACATACTTTTAGATGGTGCTGCATCAAAAATATATAATATTGAAAGCCTTCCATCATCTGATGATGAATGTATAAGAATAGCATATGAAAATCAAAAAACAAAAGACTTAATATATGAGATAGAATGTTAACCAAGATATCAAAAAGATGCCAATTTACATATTTTATACCTTTAATATATCTATTACTATATTATTTTCGAAAGATAGGCACTCAAACACCCTTCATATCTAAATATTATGAACAAGCAAATCTTGTTGAATACCTAAAAATAGCACCAATAGATATAATTAAAAATCCTAATTTTGGTATTGTTGAATATTTTTTAGCAAAAACAGGCATTTCAGGAATCCAAATAATGATCATATCTATACTTTTTTTGATAGTAAACCTGGTGCTTTTGAATATTGTACTGAAAAAATTAGATGTTAAGCCAACTAAAAGATTTTTTACGCTTATATTTTTAGCAATAACTCCTATATTTATTTCATCTTCCTTTTTTGTAAGTGCACCAATAGTAAGTATCAATCTTTTTTTCATAAGCATTTTATTAAAAAATGAATATTTGAAAGTTCTTATTGAAATATGCTCATTAGTGATCTGGCTTCCGGTAATAATTGTTCTATTACCTTATGAATACACAAAAAAAGAAGGCGTAAAAACCTTAAGGAAGATTCTTATACTTTCCATAATTTTCTTATTCACCTATTTTTTATCAATATTTCCAAAACTCCTATTTTCATCAAATCTTGACATATTGAAATTATCAAATTTCGCTTCAGAATTTGGTAATCTTTATGGATATAGCTTTATAATATTGCTTCTTTCTTTAATAGGGTTCATATTATCTTGGTTCACTTCGAAGAAAAATTTTATGATTCACCTATTTTTTATAATTCTATTTTTTGCATCCTTAAGATTTCCAAGCTTAACATATATATCCATATATTTTATTTCCTTTTGGGCATCTGAAACAATATCTTTTTTTAACAAACGAGAATGGGAACTTAAAACCTTGAAGAATATGGCTCTTTTCATAATCTTTTGTCTAGTGTTATTTTCAACACTATTCTATTCAATAAATCTTTTAGAATCTAAACCAACATTTGCACAAGCAAATTCATTAATGTGGATGAATGAGAATAATTATCAAGGAATTATTCTTTCAAGTTATAAAAATAGTGATATGATAAATTATTTTTCAAAAAATAACCCTTTTTTCGATAAAAAAGACAGATTAAGCTTGGATGAAGCAAACAAACAAGCAGAAATCATATTCTATTCTAGAAATATATTAAACACAACAAACATTCTTGATAATCAAAAAATAGAATATTTTTATATAGATAAAGATATGAAAAATGGGGGTATTTGGACAAATAAAAATCATGGGTTATTATTTCTTTTGTCAAACAGTGAGTTGTTTGAAAAAATATATGATGTTGAGGGTATAGAAATCTGGAGGTATGTTCATAATATATCTTAAAAATAATGAATTCTAACAGTAAAACAATTTTTTGATCTTTACGAAATCTTTAAAAACAACATTCTTCTTCTAAAACATATATAAAACATGTTTGAAATTGAGAAAAATATAAAATGAATCCAATATACACCGTTTTCGTATACACTGTATGGTTCTTATCCACATATTTTGTGATAACTTTCCTTCTTCATTTAATAAAATATAAAAAGAAACTTTTTGAAGAACCAAAAGAATTAACTAAAAACTTTCCAAAAGTTTCAATTTTGGTTCCATCATATAATGAAGAAAAGACCATAAAAGCAACAATCTTGTCCTTGAAAAAGATAGATTATCCTAAAAGTAAAGTTGAGATATTGATAATAAATGATGGTAGTAAGGATAGAACTGCAAAGATAGCAGCAAAATATCATGATGGAAAACATATAATATTTGTAGATAATATAAAAAATAAGGGTAAAGCCGCATGCTTAAATCAAGGAATAGATCTTGCAACAGGAGATTACATTGCTTGCATGGATGCAGATAGTATGGTCAAACCTAACATACTTAAAGCAACAATACCTCATTTTGCAAAGAAAAAGATAGGTGTAGTGACAGTAACTGTTGAAGTTAATGAAACAAAAACATTCTTGCAAAAAGTTATAGACTTAGAATTTATACTTGGGCTTTCACTTTTCTTAAGAGTTTTTTCCTTTTTGAACTGTGTATTTGTAACTCCAGGCCCTTTCTCAATATACCGAGCAAACCTGTTACGGCAAATAGGCGGTTTTGATGTAAATAATATAACTGAAGACCTAGAGATAGCTTACAGGATCCATAAAGCAGGATATAAGATAGAAAACACTATGAAAACAAAAGTGGTAACAGATGTACCGCCCACTTTCAAAGAATTACATGTTCAACGAAAAAGATGGTACAGTGGTGCAATATTAACTTTTTGGCAGCATAAAAATATACTATTCGATAAGAAAGTAGGACTTTTCAAATACTTCTTACCCTTCAATTATTCAATAATTTTTTTAGGAATCGGACTTTTCCTATACTCACTTTTCTTAACAGTAAAAAACGCATTAGAATATATCTGGATGTATCGTTTTACAGGATTCAATTTTTTCTCAAACTTTGAATTATCAATAGACCCTTTAAACATTAGTGTCTTTACATTCTTTGGATACACAGGAATATTATTAACCTTATTATTCACAGTTATAGGTTTGAGATCTGCTCAAAAAACCATAAGAAAAAGGTTATTTGGTTTTTTTGGATACCTTTTCCTTTTCCTTTTATATCAATTCTTCTGGATGAGCTCAATATATAATGTGGCAATGAAAAAGAAGATAAAATGGAGATAGATAAAAAACTCTTTTTTATATCAGGATTTCTTACAATAATCTTATTTATTTCAATATATTCATTGAATTTTTTAATCGGAGAGCAAAGAGAAGAAAAAGTAAATGAGGATATGGATAACATCTTAAGAGAATATGAAGAAATACAAGCAATAATGCTTATGTCAAACATATTTGGAAAAGAAAGCTCATGCACAGCAATGGAACAGATGATGCTTGAAATGGACGAAAACCTTTGGGATTTAGGTATAAAAATAGAAAAATATAGAAAATTAACAGAAGAATACATGAAAGATTCCTTTTATATAACCCAAAAAGAAACATTTAACCGAAAACAGATAATCTATTATTCCTTGCTAAAAGAAGTAGAGGAATGGTGTGGACAAGACCGAACAACCATACTATATTTTTATAAGAAAAAGGAAGAATGTGAAGATTGTGATGCAATGAGCTTTGTATTGACAAACATAAAAAAAGATGTTGAAAACGAACTTGCAATATTCTCTTTTGATGCAAACCTTGAATTAAACTCATTAAATGTGTTAATAGATCATTATAATATATCTTCTTATCCTTGTATAGTTGTTGAAGACACGACCTATTGCGGATTTAAAGATAGAAGCGAAACAGTTAAAAATATCTGTAATGAAAACGAAAATTTTAGTCTTTGTCAAACACAATAAAAAATTTCTAAATATAATATTATTAATTCTTTTTTCTGACCTTAAATTGGATCATATTACCAATAGTTGGGGCTTCAGATTCAACCTTAAGTTCCGCATGAGAATTTTTATATTCCTTAACAAGAACAATATCCATATTTTTTTCAAGCTTTTTTGCAAATGCAATACTCGGCATTCTTCCTTTTTCAATACTTTGAATCATAGATTCTTTCTCATTAAGTCGTTTTGCAAGTTGTTCTTGAGTAAGATTCATACTTTCACGCTTATTTTTGATAAGTCTAGAAAAATCAGGAATCACCATCTCAACAGGCTTAGAAATATCTTCTTTAAACCTTTTTTTTTAGGATAAGCAAGACCTCTAGATTCATCAAATTTTTGACCATACTTTCCACAGACAGAACAAACATTAAGAACTGTACCTTCTATAGAGTATTTAGATAATTTAGTATCTTTTCCACACATATCACATAGCATAATATGAAGATATTATATCAAATATAAAAAACTATTTCTTTAGAACATATATTTTCCTATTATTTTCAAACAAATTAACAGTTTCAATATTCTTAAATCCATATTCATCTGAAAACTCTAAAAAATCAATCTTATCGCTCACAAGAACTATTTTGGCATCTTTTTTCAATATAAAAGCTGCCTGATCAAAAAAAGTATCATAATATTTTCTAATTTTATCCTCGCTCAATAATTTACTTTTGCTTGGAAGAACAGTTATTATTCTAGAAACACTATTTTCATCAAATTTCAATTCAAGCATATCTGTAGATATCTTTGATATTTTGATTGCTTTTTCAATCCCTGCAATCTTAGCATTTTTTTGTGTGGCTTTTATATTTGGCATCATAGGATCATAAGCATATATCTCAAAAGAAATATTAGTTATCTCTTCCTCATCAATTTTTTTAAAGACTTCTTTATGATCAATATTTTCAAACCTTTTTAATCGTCTAAACAAAAAATCCTTTTTTCTATAAAAATTATGGCTTCTATTATTCAAAAGAAAACCAAGTTCGATAGATAAAACTCCATCACTGCAAAATGGATCTAGAATTATACCTGATTTAAGATCTTTTAATCCAATCTTGCACATGACATGGCCAAGATCTCCTTTGATAGAATGTGAATTATTGAATATCTTATAATCTCTTTTATTTGAATCAAACCCAACAAGATCAACACCTAAAACCATAGATTCATCAACAATCAAAGAATAAATGTTAAGATCTGGATTTTTAAGGTCTACTTTAGGTAAGTAACCAAATCTTTTTTTAACCTCATCATGTATAAATCCTCCTAAAAATTTTTCAATATCAACGCTTCTAAATTCATGATCCCCAACTCGTTCACATTCAACTCTAAAAGATAAGTTCTCATTAAAAAAACTAAAAAGTGAATTTTCAAAATTAATATTATTATCTTTAAGTTTTGGATTAATTTTCCCTTCTAATATTAATTCTCCAGCTCTAACTATAAGAGGTGAAGAATATATGAAACCAATAATTTTTTCATATTCATCAAAATCAAATATACAATAACCTTTGTTTTTTTTGACATTGGAAAAAGATTTGGCTAATTCTTTTTCTAAAAATCTTTCAAAACCAATTTGGCAAATTGCAAAACCTTTCATAAAAAAATAAGAATAAATAAGATTATTTAAACTAATCTATTCTTCAGAAGATTCTGTTTGTTCCTCATTTTCATTTTCTTCTTCAGTGATAATCTTAGCAGCAGAGATAACCTTATCCCCTTCATTCATCCTCATAAGCCTGACGCCTTGAGCTTGTCTTCCAAAAGTACTTATGCCCGAAGCTCTAGTCCTTATTATCTGTCCATTTTTAGTGATAAACATGAGACTATCTTCATCAGTAACCTGTTTTATGCTTACAATATCTCCTGTCTTATCATTAACTTTAAGATTAATAACGCCTTTTCCGCCACGATTGATAAGTCTATAATCTTCAACACGGGTTCTTTTACCATAACCATTCTCACTTATAGTCAATATGTTATCCATATCATCAACAGCAATCATTCCAATGACACAATCATCATTACGAAGATTTATACCTCTGACACCTCTACTAACTCTACCAAGAGGTCTAGCATCTTCTTCATTGAACTTGACAGCCATACCTTTTCTTGTTGCAATAACAATTTTTTTCCGACCATTAGTCAAGGAAACATTAATTAATTTATCTCCCTCATCAAGATTGATAGCTCTTATTCCACCAGCTCTAGGTCTAGAATATTCAATAAGATTTGTTTTTTTCACAACTCCTTGTTTAGTTGCAAAAACAAGATATTGATCTTCACTAAATTGGCTTATAGGCATAAAAGCATTAACCTGTTCACCTTCTTCAAGATCCAAAAGATTAATTATAGGTTTACCTTTAGCTTGTCTGCTTCCTTCAGGAATTTTATAAACTTTTAACCAATGGATTTTTCCAATGTTAGTAAAGAAAAGCATGAAATCATGAGTATTTGCAACAAAAAGATTTTCGATGAAATCTTCTTCTTTTGTATGTGCAGCAATAACTCCTTTTCCACCCCTTCTTTGTTCCTTATAGGTATCCATAGGTATCCTTTTGACATATCCTTGATTTGATACAGTAACCACCATATCTTCTCTTTCAATTAAATCTTCAATATCAATATCTTCATCATCAGTTTCATCAATGAATGTTTTTCTATCATCACCATAGGTATCCATAAGCTCATCAAGTTCTTTGATGATTATATCAAGAATTCTATCATGCTTAGCAAGAATATCTTCAAAGTCAGCAATCTTTACCATGAGATCCTTATGTTCTTGCCTTATTTTTTCCTGTTCAAGACCACTAAGTCTTTGAAGTCTCATATCAAGAATGGATTTTGCTTGAACTTCAGTAAGATCATAATCTTCCATCAAGATAGTTTTTGCAACTTCTCCATCCTTAGATTTCTTTATTTTCTCAACAACTTCATCAATATGATTAAGTGCGATTATCAAACCTTCAAGAATATGTGCTCTTTCTTTAGCTTTTTTTAGTTCATATTCTGTTTTTCTAGTGATTATCTCAATCCGATGATTGCTATAATGAGCTATTATTTCCTTGATATTCAATATCTTAGGCTGATTATCAACAAGAGCAAGCATAAGCATACCAAACGTGACTTTTAACCTAGTATATTTATACAACTGATTGATTGTAACTTCGCTATTAGCATCTTTTTTCAATTCGATGACGATTCTCATACCATCTCGGTCTGATTCATCTCTTAAGTCGCTTATTCCTTCAATTATCTTATCCTTAACCTTTTCAGCAATTTCTTCAATAAGATTTGCTTTATTTACTTGGTAAGGGATTTCATCAATGATTATTCTTTGCCTTCCTGCTTTTTCTTCTAAATGATATTTAGCTTTAACAACAGCTCTTCCTCTACCTGTATTGTAAGCGTTTAAGATGCCGCTTCTTCCAGCAATTGTTGCACCAGTTGGAAAATCAGGGCCATTAATATATTGGATTATTTCACTTATCTCAATATCATTATTCTTAAGATATTCCTTGATAGCAGTACATACCTCATTCAAATTATGAGGAGGGATGTTGGTTGCCATACCAACGGCTATACCACTGCTTCCATTTACAAGTAGATTAGGGATTTTCCCAGGAAGAACAGTAGGTTCATCAAGGCTTCCATCAAAGTTAGGAGCCATATTAACGGTTTCTTTATCTATATCTTGCAACATCTCATTACTGATCTTAGCTAGCTTTGCTTCAGTATACCTCATAGCAGCAGCAGAATCACCATCAACACTTCCAAAATTACCTTGGCCTTTGATCAAAGGATATCTAAGTGAAAAATCCTGCACCATACGAACAATACTCTCATAAACAGCAGAATCTCCGTGAGGATGATATTTTCCAAGAACTTCTCCTACAATTCTTGCAGATTTCTTAAAAGGTTTATTGAACTGCATACCCATATCATTCATAGCATACAATATACGCCTATGAACAGGTTTTAGACCATCACGGACATCAGGCAAAGCCCTACCAACTATAACACTCATAGCATAATCAAGATATGATTTTTTCATCTCATCTTCAATTATTTGAGGAATTATAGTTTCACCCGTTTTAGTTGATTGTATATCAAGATCTTTTGATTCCTCATCAATATCTTCATTAGAATTTTCATCTATTTTCTTATTATTTTCTTCATCCATCAATATCCCTTATTTATAGTCCTAGAATTGTATATTTTCTAACCTTTTTTATAGTAAAATTAGAGAATAAACGAGTTTATAAGAGTTACGGTTTTAAGCCTAAAAAAATGCTTTTTATTCACTTTTCAGGCATGCAAACACGGCAAGGCTTATAACCTTCCATTTTTGCTTCTGCTTCATCCTTGAAAGCGATAATTTTATCATTACTTATATGGTTTATAACAATACATAAAGGCTTATGATATTTTTCACCAGTATTCGAAGCAAAAAACATGTGTTTTTTCTCTAATTCGCTAAGAATGTCCTTAATATTAACATCTTTTTCTTTCTCAAAAGATAAACCTTTCAAAGTATCAAGAATTTCTTTTTGATCAATATTTATTATATCAAATTCTTTTCTCAACTCTTCAATATAAGGATTTTTATATTCCTTTTTTTCTATTTTGTGCTCTTTTTCTTTCTCATGATGGACATGGTGCACATGGTGAACAACTTTTTCTTTGATTACAGATGCAGGTTCTTTTTTAATTTCTTGTGTTTCTTCTTTCACTTCTTCTTTTTTAACAGGTTCAGCTTCCTCAATAATTGGTTTAGGTTGAGTTTTTTTATGATTTATTTTTTTAGCTATTATCTTTCTTTTTCTACTACTAAAATAATATATAAATGCAAAAATAAGAGTGAAAATAAAATTTATACTGGATAAAGTCTCTATATCCATATTTTCTATTAAAGGACCTATAAGAAGTATCCCAATAAGAATGAAAAGAACCACAGAAATAAAAGGAATAAAAAGGTAATAATATGCTTCTTTGATATGTTTATCCATCAAAGCATTCAAAACTAAAGCTAGGATGCTAGGACTAAATCCGATGATAAGCATTCCAAGGTTTACATCAAGATTTCCTATAGCTATAAAACCAACTAGGCCAATAAGACACATGAAATTGATAAATAGAATAAATCTATGACTAATTGTCTCACCTCTTTCCATACATCAAATTTGGAGTTATTAATATATAAATCTTATCATAAAAATATTTTTGATCCTGTATTGATTTTATTCAATATTCTATTAGTATTTTTCCCATAAACTTTAAAGTTTTTACCACAATAAACACATTTTTTTGAACCTATAGAACTAGAAATTCTTGGTTGATAAAGCATACTATTTTTACAATTAGGACATAAAACTTTTAACATAAATAACTTACAAAAAAATTCCTTTAAATATTTCACGCGACAATGTCCAGTGATCAATCAATCAATCTTTTCTTTTTCAAAATCAGATTCAGGAATCTCTTCATCCAATAATTCTTCAACTATTTCTTTAGTTCTAGCTTCCGATTTCTTGTCTTTTTCAGAATCTTCTATATACTCTTCTTCTGTTTCATCAACCATCTCATGAACAATCTCTTTTGTCCTGATTTCTGGAGCTTTTTTTAGATTTTCATCCAATTCTTTATACTTTTCTTCTAAAATTCTTTCTTCGGAATTTTCTATATCTTTTTCTTCACTAAGGGTTTCAGATGAAGAGTCCTCATTATTATAAACTTCTAACTCACCAACCTTATCAAAATCTTCTTCCATTAGACCTTCAATCTCAGGTTTTACATCAACAACAGCCATACCATCTATTTTTTGAATATTTTCTTCATTTGAGTTTTCAGTAATAGTTTCATCCTTTTCTTCTGAATTCTCTTGAGAGTCTTCTTTAAATTCATCAACTTTTTTTTGGCTTGGACTCTCTTTGATCTTCTTGAAAATCTCACGGATACCTTCTCCGCCTTCAATATCAAAATATTCAAAGAACTTATTTGTAACTTTCACAATATAGCTTCTACCATGCTTTTCTTTGCTTACAAAAGCCGCATTTTCAAGCTCTGCAATATGTTCATAAGCACCAGCACCTCTAATATCAACTATTTCGCTTTGAAGGGCTGGACTTTTCCAAGCAATAACAGATAAAGTTTCAAGAACAGCTCTGGATAATTCAGTTTCAGAAACAAGATTCCTAACCAATTCAAGATACTTCTCTCTTATATTAATCTTCCAAAAATCGCCCTCATCAGTAATCATCAATGTTGGATTATTAGCATTGTACCATTCTTTTAGGTCATTAAGAACTTTTTTTACTTTACGTACATTGTCAACCCCTGTTAATTCTTTGATGAATTGTACATCTAATTTTTTGCCAGATGCAAAAAGAATAGCTTCAACTTGATTTCTTAGTTCGTCACTCATAATAACCTCTTTATTTATAAAAATTATTTATCTGATTTAAATCTTATATAGCTCGCCTTCTTTTTTAAGTTTTTTGTCTTTAACAAGCAAATCCATTAAAGGTATAAGAGCTTTAGTAGGAAGACCTGTAATATCTGAAATCTCTTCAATTTTTCTAGGTTTAAGGTTACAAGCAAATTTTATGAAATTTGAAGTCAACCCATTGAAATTTTGACTGATATTTGCAATTTTTTGGTTTGCTCCTTTAGCAATCATATCAACTTCATGAAGCTTAGCCATCAATTCGTTGACAATATCTGTAGCAGCAACATTATCCATCATTAATTCGCTAGGTTCAATTATTTCAACACTAGCAGGCATAATATTGAAACAGAATGCAAAAACTCCATGGATATCTTTCACTAGAACCTCAAGTTCTGCAAAAGTACTAAAAAAACCATCATCAGTCTTTTTAGCTCTAGATATATCTTTTTTAGTAATGGTATACTCTGGGTGTGATTCAATTCTTGATACATAATCTTTAATCGTATTTTGAATATGTTCTTTAGGTTTACCAACCATTTCAATAATTGCATTAAAGTGTATGTGGCCTTCAGCAATTTTTTCTTTTATCTCTGAATTTTTCAATATGATCTCCTCCAAAAATGGAATGCTCCAATAATAAAAATAAAGACAAGAAGTATATTTATAAGCTTTTTCAATTTAGTTTTTCCAAGATCTAGATCAATTGAAGAAACAGTGTTCCCTGTAACAAGGATTCCTCCATTTTCATTATTGTCTTCTATAAAATTACTAAATCCAACCTTTATCGCTTGCCCTTTATATTTTTCAATCAAATTTCCATCAGAAAATAAGCTAAGTTTTTCCACATCAAGAGTATTATTAAAATCATCTTTTAGAATAAGAAAATAATGATTTATGCCTGGGAAAATTTTCTCTTCAAAAATCATCTTATCATTTGCATCTGTATAGGATGTATTAGTCAAAGATAATAGTTCAACACTTCCAAAACCATTATCTAAAGAACCAAATAACTTAATTGAATCTTGATATTTTTCCTGGAGCGTATAAAAACTCTTTATGGTATTTTTTTCAGGTTCATATTCAACAATTTTTGAATAGGTCTTAAGACTTTTTCTTTTTGATGAATTAATCTTGACAATAATTTTATATTCATCTTTTTCTTCATGATTAATAACAATATTATTTAATGTGATTTTTCCAGATTCATTTTCTTCAATATTTTTCGAAATAATATTTTCTCTACTTAACTTTTTACCAGAATAGAGATATGATTCAATTCGAATATCTGTAATATTTCTTTTATTTGTATAGTTTATTTCAATTGAAAACTTATTACTTATCTTTTTAGGTATACCTAGAGAATATGTAACATCTCCGTAATTGAATTCATTTTTTTCTTTATCTTCTATTGAATTAGGAATAGATATAGATTGAGAAGAACCAGAACTTGAACTTTTCACAGGGCAGAGGTATTCATTTTTCCCAGCAATACTGGTATTAAAATCAAAAGTATCCCATTCAATCCATTCATCCTCAGAATTTTCAAAAACTCGTATTCTTATTCTATAAACTCCTGTTTCATAATAATTATCACAGTTTGGCTTCAATAGATAAGGTATTCCAATAACGTAATCTTTATCTCTTTTTACAGAATATGTTAGGTCTATGGAAGAAAGATCATTCGCTTTTATCCCTTCAAGATTGTAATCAGAAACAACTTGTTTAGGATATCCATATACATGGAAACGAAGATTTTTATCATAATTATTTGATGAATATTCAACTATGGCTTTACTAAATTTTCCAAAAGATGAATCCTCATAATCTATTATATTTAACGTTGGTTCTCCTAGATCTTTAAAACCTAAAATTTCTATTTTGTACTCTTCTCCTAATCTTTCAATAGTTTCATTCTCAATATTGAACCTTATGGAAGGAATCAAGCTATAGTTTCCAGATATGAGGTTATTAGTTTCATTCCAAACAAAACTAAATTCTTTCGATGATAAATTTTCAATGAAACCATCTGAAATAAATTCAACATCTTTCACTCCTTCTAAAGTTTTCAGGTCTTCTATAATAAAACCATAATCAAAAGATAAATTGTGGTTATCTTCGTTTTCTATATTTAGAGTTATATTGATTGAGTCATTCAATAATATCTTTTCTTTATTAATAGTTGAATTGATCAAAAAAAGATTTCCAACATCTTTAACAAAGAAAATTTCATAAGGTCTTTTCTCACCAATTTCAGTTTTAAGACTTGCATAAGCTTTATAGTAATCACTTAGAATTTCATCTTTAGCTTTCCAACTTATATTTCCAATAAAATCATTCAATTCGTTTTCACCTTTAACAAGGTCAATTTTTCCATCAAAAACAATCCATTCTTCTGGATATTCATATCCTGAATCGCTTTTTTTACCAATTTTTATAGTAAGATTTCCTTCCATATTTGATGGGCTGTTTATATCTCCTAAAAATATTAAACTTTCATTTTCCAACAAGTAATAATCATTAAGCCAAAAATTAAATTCTAACTCTTGAATCATTGGTGAAATATTATTAATTTCACATTTTTTAAAATAACCAGGAGTTCCATTAATATAACAACCTTCTTTGTAAATTGATTCATTAAAATCATAGAATATTGGATAGTTTTCATTTAAGTAATCCGTATAATCAAAGGAATAAGTCAAATTATCCAGAGTTATATCTATAATCTCTCCAGAATTGCTGAGTCCATAATTGCACAAAGTTTTCCCTTCTGTCAAAAATATTTTTGTGTTATTGGATATATTATAATTGTTTGATATATTTGTGTCGCTGTCTGCAATAATAAAAAAAGAATCATTATTAATGGAATAATTTGTTGTAGAAATTGAGATGGTGTCATTACATATAGTTAAATTTTCAACATTAATATTCTCCTTTTTTGTTGAGGTACAGGAAGTAACTAGTGCCAAGGAAAACAGAACCGGTGCTAAAAATTGAAATATATATTTT
>PKTL01000051.1 GCA_002867475.1 Candidatus Woesearchaeota archaeon | reverse complement strand
TTTTATTGAAAATACCTAACAAAATAAAAAAGTATTTAAAGGATTAGTTAACATTAAGGATTTAGACTAACTTGTTTGGGGCAGAAATGCCTTTTTTTTTATTTTTTTTTGAAAAGAGATTTTCTATGGTTTTTCAAAACACCTAGATTTTGTTTTTCTAATACTAAATTTGATGCTAATATAAGCTTTATACATGCAAAGACTTTGTCTTTGAGCATAAAAGTTTACATAACTTTTATATTTACCGAAGGTAAATCTAAAGTTTCTACAAAACTTTTATACAATAAAGAATCAAATAATTCTTTAAGTATTAAGCTTATTGCATAAGCTTTATAAATAACAACTGTGGAGACGTTTTCATGGCAAAAAAGAGTTCTTACAAACCACTAAAATATAAGACGACTGAAGACATAAAAGTTGATAATAAATTGATTGGACAAGTAATCGGTCAAAAAAACGCTGTAGAAGTGATAAAAAAAGCAGCAAAGCAAAGAAGACATGTATTATTGATTGGAGAACCAGGAACAGGAAAATCTATGCTTGGTCTAGCTTTAGCAGAACTCCTTAGCAAAGAAAAACTAAAAGATGTAATAGCGTTCAACAATCCAAACGATGAGAATCAGCCGCTTATAAGAACTGTGCCAGCTGGACAAGGTAGAGAATTAGTTGCAAAAGCAAGAATCGAAGGCGCTAACATGTTCAAAAGCCAAAACATATTCTTATTCATACTTGTAATAATATCTATGGTTGCTCCATGGTGGGTAAGAAAGCAATATAATTCAGATATAATGTTCGCAGCCTTTTTTCTTGGAGGAATAGTCTTTCTAGCAGCATTTGTCCTTCTACTTAATGTTGGAAAGAGAGGGATGGGCAAAGTTCAAGCGCCAAAGATAATAGTTGATAACTATAATAAGAAGCAAAGCCCTTTTTATGACGCGACAGGAGCACATGCAGGTGCATTACTAGGTGACGTGCTTCACGATCCATTCCAAAGCGGCGGACTTGGAACACCAGCACATGAAAGAATAGTTGCAGGAATGATACATAAAGCCCATATGGGTGTTCTATTTATAGATGAGATTGCAACACTTCAATCACATACACAGCAAGAACTTTTGACAGCTTTACAAGAAGGAAAATATGCAATCACTGGTCAAAGTGAACGAAGTGCTGGAGCGATGGTAAGAACTGAAAGTGTACCATGTAATTTTATAATGGTCGCTGCAGGAAACTTAGAAACAATCCAGAAGATGCATCCAGCTCTAAGGAGTAGACTTAGAGGATATGGTTATGAAATATATATGGATGAGACTATTGAAGACACTCAAGAGAATCAAGATAATATTGCTATTTTTATATCTCAAGAAGTAAAAAAGGATGGCAAGATACCTCATTTCGATAAATCAGCTGTTGAAGCGATTCTTGAAAGAGCAAGAAGGATGGCAAACAGAAAAGGACATCTTACTCTTAGACTTAGAGAATTAGGGGGTATTGTACGTGCAGCTGGAGACTTAGCTCATGAAGAAGGATCAAAAGTAGTAGAAGCAAAACATGTTAAGGCTGCTAAGAGATTTGCTAGGCCTTTAGAACAACAAATCGCTGATGAATATATCTCAAAGAAAAAAGAGTATGAAATAATTAAGGTTAAAGGAGAACAAGTTGGAAGAGTTAATGGTCTTGCAGTAATTGGTGGCGGATCAGCATATTCGGGGATAATCTTACCTATTGAATCTGAAGTGGCTGTGGGCGGAAAATCAACCCAAATAGTCGCTACAGGGAAACTTGGAGAAATAGCAAAAGAAGCAATCACTAATGTTTCAGCAATAATAAAAAAATTATTTGGTGATGACTTAAAAGAAAATCATGAATTGTTTGTACAATTCTTACAAACCTATGAAGGGGTAGAAGGAGACAGTGCAAGTATTGCAGTTGCAACAACTCTTATTAGTGCATTAAAGAACCTTCCAATAAGACAAGATATTGCGATGACTGGAAGCTTATCTGTACGGGGAGAAGTTTTACCAATTGGTGGTGTTAGTGCTAAAGTTGAAGCAGCAATCGATGCAGGAATCAATGAAGTTATTGTTCCAGAAACTAATCTTAAAGATATAATTTTAAGCGATGAAAAACGAAAACAAATCAAGATAACTCCAGTAAGCACTATCTTTGAGGTCTTAAAGACAGCAATTGTTTGGAACGGGAACAAAAAAATATTGGATAATCTAAAAAAGTTCGAGAAATAGGTTCTTATTTTAATATTTGAATACTGGTTCAAAGAATTTTTTAAGTTGACCATATAGAGACATTTCTTTTTTTAGTTTTATATGATCTTCCATAATTTGTTGTAAAACTTCTTCACTAGGTTCATAATTATCATCTTTATCTGAATTCCAAGGTAATAATTGAACCTGAGTAATTTCTCTGTAAACTGGTTCAGGCTTTTGTTCTTCATAGAATAATTCTTTGATTCCAATTAAATATTGACTAGTTTTTGGAAAAGTTTTTTGAAAAACAGAAGGTTCATTCACTTTCTTATCTATTGTCATAGTAAAAAGAGATTAAAAATTATATTTAAATTTATCTCCAGGTAACATCTACAATGAATTCTTTTAGAATTCAAGCCTCATTCACGCCACGTGACTGATACACTAAAATTTATAAAATTTTGTGTCTAGTTTCTCCAAGAAACTAAGACTTCATCAGTTCTTAAGTAAGGATTCACTTCAGTGTCTTTCAATTCTTGCCTGGTTCCTGAAGTGTGCATCATTCCACCAAGCATAGCGATCATTGCAGCGTTATCAACATTATATTGATTCTCTAATATGAAACATTTTGCATCACGTTCTTTACACATAATATTGCTCATTTCTTGCAGTCTGGTGTTACAAGCAACACCGCCACCAAGAAGAAGCTCTTTTTTTCCTGTGTGTGCCATTGCACGTTCACTAACTTCTAAAAGCATTGCAAAGACTGTTTCTTGAACGCTTAAACAAAGATCTTCAATACTGATCTTCTTTTGAGAATAAAGATTCTTGCAATGAGTAAGAAGTCCACCAAAACTAACATCCATGCCTTTCACAACATAAGGCAATTTGTGGAACTTTTTTCCTTTTTTAGCCAATTCCTGTATCTTTGGACCACCTGGAAAACCAAGCCCCAAAAAACGAGCTAGTGAATCAAGAAAATTACCTATTCCGATATCAAGGGTTTCACCAAAAACCCTATATTTACCACCTTCATAAGCAATAACTTGAGTATTAGCACCACTAGCATAAAGCAAAACAGGGTCTTTTGCATCAGTAAGTACTCGACCGATCTCTAGGTGTGCAATGCAATGATTAACACCTATAATTGGAACATTAAGTCTTTTTGAAAGTGTTCGAGCAGCAAATGCGCCAATCTTTAGCATGTGGCCAATTCCTGGGCTTTGACTAAAACTGATAAGTTGAACATCTTCAAAAGTTTTCCCTGCTTTTTCAAGGGCGGAATCTATCACTTTATCGCAATTTTCAACGTGGAAATCAGCAACTTTAGAAGGTATCATACCTCCACTTTTAGTGGTATAGTTCATCTTCTCATTACTAAGAACTTTCTTATTATCAAAATCTATGATGCTCGCACCAAAAGTGTGTGCTGTTGATTCAATTCCAAGTATTATCATAGTTTTTTTAGAAATGACTTTTCCTTTATAAACTATAACTTAACCACTAATTAGTAATAAAAATAATTAAATTTATATATTTAGTTTTATTCTCATTTTTATGAATGTTCATTCAACCACTCTAAAACCTGATGATTATAGAAAAGGATCATATCCAATAGGTTTGGATGATGCGGCGAGTATACTTGTTTCTCAAATGGGAGATGCTATTCCTATAAGTGCTGATGTTATGGGTCCAGCAATCTTAGAAAAACAAATAATTGACCAAAGAAGAAAAGGTAATGAGTTACATTCAAAAGTTCTTGAAAATGATTATGTAAAACTAATTGAATCATATAGGACTCAAATCAATTCAATGATGTTTGGACTTCAAAGAAATGGGTATTCAGGTTATAATACTTTTTATATGTTATCTCAAAATCCTGAATCTTCCATTGTTGTTCCAAAAGAAAGAAACTTTCAATTTGAAATATTTCCTCATAGTTTTGACTTGGGATTGACCGGAAGAGTCTTAACAGATGGCAAAGATGATTTTTTAGAAGATTTAAATGTTGAATGTAGTATTTATGATGCGTATGATCTTGCGTCAATGATAGGTTCAAAATCTCTATTTGCTAGGATGAAAGATGGCACAGTAAGATTATTGAAAACTGATAGAAATTCTGTTGGTGAACATAAAAAAATAAATAATTGTGATGAAAGAAAAAATATAACTTTTGATAAAGGAATATTAAGAGTTGGAAAAGAAACAGTTTTAGATTCAGGAATCAGTCTGAAGAAAAGCGATGGATGGAAAGAATTAATGGAAAAATATAAACCTTCAGCATCATTGGTATTCGGATATGAAGGAGGTAAAATTCATGAGTTCTTAGATGAAGCAACAAAAAGTCCTTATCTTTTTTGGCGGATCGCATCTTTGAAATCCTGTACATCTACAAATTCATGTATAGCTTATCTTGAATCAGGTTTCGATATGGCTCAAAAATATCCTGAGCAAAAAGATAGATTTGTTATAGGTCCAAGTCATTCAACTTTATATCTTGACAATTTTTCTTTATATTACAGCCCTGAAGCAGTATATAATTCTTTAATGGGTATAAAAGATTTAGTAACAGATATTTGGATAGATCCTTTATTATCTGACAGAGAGATTTGGCATGCTAAATTTCAAAATGCTCTTATAAAAGCAGGGAGAATACCTGAAGATGATTTTGATAAAGATGGAGATGCTTATTTCAAATTAGGTAGAGATGGGTCTGAATTAGAAGAGTCAATTCCTAAATGGGATATAATCTATGATAGAAGAGCAGGAATCGAGTTTCCAAATGTCGTAAAAGTAAGAAGTGATGAAATCGCTCTAAAATATGCTGTTAATAGATAATTTTTCTTCTTTCATATAGCAAAACCTATAAAAATAGTCAGTTAATCTATTTATTTATGGGAAAAGGATGTGCTGATTATAATAATCTTGTAGAGACTCTTTCTAATTATATGTCTGATAAGGATCTTGAAACAGTTGATAAAGCATATAAGATTGCTGAAAAAGCGCATAAGGATCAAAAAAGGCAAGATGGTGAGAAATATATCACTCATCCTTTATGTGTTTCAAATATTCTTGCTGAAAGACATATGGACGCACCAACTATCTGTGCAGGACTTCTACATGACGTTGTGGAAGATACCAATTTTACTTATGAGGATCTAAAAAAAGAATTCGGCGCTGAAATAACAGAACTGGTACAAGGAGTGACCAAGTCAGAAAAAATAAGGTATAGCAGTTTTGAGGAATACAATGCTGATAACTTGAAAAAGATGCTTTTCGCTACATCAAAAGATGTGAGGGTGATGATAATAAAGCTTGCAGATAGGCTCCATAATATGATGACTCTTGGAACTTTAAATCCTCAAAAGCAAAGAAGGATTGCTGAAGAGACCATGAATATTTACGTGCCTCTTGCTCATAAATTGGGGATGTGGGCGATAAAAGGAGAACTTGAAGACCTTTGCTTAAGATATACTAATCCAGAGATCTATATGGGTTTGAAGGATAAGATCCATGAAAAAAGGACCGAAAGGGAGAAATATACTCAAAAAGTTATATCTGACCTTGAAAAAAGAATCAAAGAGCTAAAGATAAATGCTAAAGTAACAGGTAGAGCAAAATATTTCTATAGTATCTATCAAAAGATGGAGAAAAAAGGAAAGAAGCTTGAAGAGATATATGATCTTATAGCTTTAAGGATAATAACAAAAGATATGGCCGAGGTTTACCAGGTTCTAGAGATAATAAAAGAATTCTATGAGCCAGTTCCAGGAAGGTTCAAGGATTATATAGCAAATCCTAAGAAGAACACTTACCAATCGCTTCACATAGATGTGAAGACTCCAGAAAACAAGGTTCTAGAGGTTCAGATAAGAACTGAAGATATGCATCATAGGGCTGAAGAAGGAGTCGCAGCTCACTGGAGATATAAAGATATTGATAGGGATAAGAAGTTTGATAAAAAGCTTTCATGGTTAAAGCAGATACTTGATTGGAAAAAAGAGTTTAAAGGTCAGGAATTTGTGGATAGCTTAAAGATAGATCTTTTCAAGGATGAGATAATAGTTTTGACTCCAAAAGGAGATACTGTGATTCTTCCAGAAGGCTCAACACCTATTGATTTCGCATATGAGATCCATACAAATGTTGGAAACACAACCTCGAAAGCTGAAGTGAATGGAAATAGTGTTCCGTTAGATTATTCATTGAAAAGTGGAGATGTTGTAAGGATAGTAACAAAAAAGAATACCACTCCAAGCAGGAACTGGCTTAATTTTTTAAAGACAGGTAAGGCAAAATCTAAGGTTAGAAATTATTTGAACATCAAGATGGATAAGGATCCAAAATATTATAGGACAAGAGAAAACATTGAAGAGAATCTTGTCTGTTATATTGATTATTCTAATAAGAAGAATCTTAAGCTTTCAAAATGCTGCACGCCACAATATCTGGATGAGGTTTGTGCGTTCAAGACAAAAGATGGTTCTATAACTGTTCATCAGAGTACTTGTCCTAACATTTATGTTTTTGACCAATCAAAAAAGATAAAGCTTTCATGGAAAAAGGAAGAAAAAGATCTAAAAGAACTTGTGATAAGTGTAAAGGACAGGATAGGATTGATCGATGAGATACTTGATAAGACTCTTGAATGTAAGCTCCATATAATGAGTATAAATGTTAAATCTACAAAGCATAATAATGTTGTGATAAGTATGGTAGTAAAATCTGATAATGAAGATCATCTTCTAAAATCAATTGAGGTTCTTGAGAAGATAAAAGGTGTTTTCACAGTGACTTTGGAAGAAGGTGATATGCCTATGGAAAAGGTTATAAAGAACTAATCCTATAATCTTATCATGTCAAGTAAAAAAGAAGGTGAAAAAAAATCATCATTTGATTTTAATCCGGCTAAGATTGCAAAATTTGCATTCGAAGCATATAATTTATTCTACAGAAAGATAGATAAGGGCTTACAGAAAGCAAGAAAGAAATTGAAAAACGCGGTTATAGAATCATTTCTAGTGCTTTTTGCAATAGTATATTTACTTATTGGTTCTACAATGTATCTAGAGAAATTATTTCCTAAATTAACTTATGGGTTAAATTTTATTCTTGTAGGTGGAATCCTTTTGATAGTTGCATTTTTTCATTACTTAGCTACAAAGTAATCAAATAAAATTTTCTTTTAACATTTGTAATCATTTTTTATTTTATTTTATTTTCTGTGTGCAAAATTAGCTTATTAAACCAAAACATTTATATATGAGTATACATATTTGTATACTAAGGTATTTAATTATACTAAGATATACAAAAATCCTGTGTTGATGGCAAGCAACACAGAATGAGATATGTAATTGGCAGGAAAATAAAATGGATGTAATGGCTAGAGGAGCAGGAAATAAATTGGCAGATGTCTTGAAAAGATCAGGACTAGCAGCGAGCGTCACAGACGCTAATAGGATAGCAAGAGATATATCAACAACAGAAGACAAGGTACAAGAATACTTTGACCAGAAAAAAAATGAGATGTATGATGACTTAGCAAATAAGTCAGGAAACAAATATGTCGAAAAGCCACAAGCTCAAAAGGTTCCATTGGAAGCTCCTGCACAACAATCAATACCAATAACTCATACACATGATGGATCACATGGTGATATGTGTCCTCATTGTAAAAGAACTTACGATGATAATCCTGTCTTGGATGAAAGCAGGGAAAAAGAGGAAGACAGACCACAGAGCATAAAAGAAGTGCTAGAAGAAGAAAATTCAGGACAGGAGTTTATCTATTCACTTGTGGGAAAAGAAAAACCAGAAGAACAAACATTGATTTCAAAAGATGAAACTATTTCTGAAACTAATGAAACTATTTCTGAAACCATTGAAACTAAGTCTGAAGCTGAAAATAAGGACGAGAACATTTTACAGGCAAAGTTAGAAGTTCTAGAAGAAGAACCGGCAAAACCAGTTCAAGAAGCAAAGATGGAAGTTGCTGAAGATTCAACTTCTTCAGAAACTCATTTTCAGGAATCGAAAATGGAAGTCATAGAAGAAGAACCTATGGATTCACAAAAATACAAAGAGAACGCAATAACCCAAGTTCCAAATGAAGAAATACCTGAAGAAAAAAAGATTAACACAAGTGATGAACAAAAAATAGATCTAACTTCAATGTTCAATTTTTCATCAGGAAAATCAATGTCTCAAAAAATGGAGATGCAAGGTACTCAAACTGTTGAAGAAAAACCAAAGGTTGAAGAGGTAAAACAATCAAATGGTATCTCAACAAGTGCTGAAAATGATCATCCAAAAACTGGAAACAGTGAAAGCATAGACATAACTGAGATGTTCAATTTCTCAAAAAGAGGGGTCTAGATGCAACTTGTCATCAGATTTCTTATTTTTTTGTATGAAGAATTCAAGCAGATGCTTGAAGTATTTCTTATACTAAACAAGAACTTGATAACAGGAAACAAAACTAGACAGCATTATTTCAACAAAACGATGCATAACTATATTCTCAAAATGAGAAAAAATAATCCTGTGCACTAATAATCACGGGAGGTTGTTTTAACGGATCAAACCAGGTCCGGGGTTCGAAAATAGGTAGCTGATTAGCATTGGCTATCTTTATCACATAACAAGCAAAAGCTTGTTTTTTTGGCGAAAACAAAACAAAAAGAGGCGGAAAGGAAAATCCTTTCCAATCTTTTATTTTATTCAATTAAGTTTTCTAAACCTTTTTTTAATTCTTCTTTTTTAGATTGAAATTTATTATATCCATATATTCCTAAACCCCATGCTAAAGATACTCCGTTTGCAATAACAGGTCCTAACATATATTCAGGCGCCTCATGCATTAAACCATAACCTATAGATACTTGAGAAATTAAACCTAAAGGTACTCCTATAAAAAAGCTGGATTCAGCTAAATCTTTATTATCAAATTTTTTATCATTTCTGGTAAAAAAATAATCAATTGAATCTTGAGTTGATACATTCTTTATATTTTTACCATATCTATCAAGATTTAATCCTGAAAGATGAGTTATAAATCCAGAATATAATATTCCATAAGCTAAGCCTTTAGAAACATCTTCTAATTTGTGCATGTATTCTTTTCCTAACTCTTTAATCACTTCGTAATTGCTTATTCGCGTTTTATTTTCTTCCATTTCTACACCTCTTAATGTTTTTACTAATTAGTGGTATTTTGAATATTATAAAATGTTTGAAAGATATATTTATTAAAATAACAAAATTTATATATTAATTGTAGTAATAATAAATTATGGACTTAAATCTTGACTTGAAGGATCGGAAAATACTTTACGAGTTAGATCAAAATTCTAGACAAAGCGCTTCTCAAATCGCAAAAAAAGTGGCGTTGTCGACAGAGGTTGTAAATTATAGGATAAAAAGATTAGAAAATGAAAATATCATAACAGGATACCAAACCATAATCAATCTATCCAAATTAGGCATCTATCAATTTAAAATATGTATGGCTTTTCAACACATAACAACAAAAAAACTAGAAGAAATAATAATTAAATTAAAAGAATTAGAAGAAACAAAATGGGTTGTTTCATGTAATGGTTCATGGGACATGATAATATCTCTTGAAACAAAAACTTTCGAAGAAATAGATTATATAAAAAATAAGGTATTAGGATTATTTGAAGGTCACCTAGATAAAAAATCAATCGCTATCCTTGTAGAAGGAACAGTACATGACAGAGATTACCTACTTGATAAAAAATATAACAACACTAAAAAAAATATTCTTATGAAAAAGGATGAAATAGTAAGAATTGATGAGCTTGATTATAAAATTCTAAAAATATTATCCGTAAATTCACGAAAATCCTTAATTGAAATTGCAAGTGAATTAAAAACAACAGCAAGAGTAATTCAATACCGGATACAACAACTAGTAAAACAAAAAATAATATTAGCATTTAAAATATCTATAAATTATGAAAAATTAAAATTAAGATTCTATAAGGCATTTATTCACATAGATAATCCAAAAATTGAAAGAGTCAAAAAACTAAAAGCAAGTTTGGAACAAAATCCTAATGTTATTCACATCGCAAAAGTACTATCAAACTGGGAATTTGAACCTGAATTTGAAGTAAGCAATGAAATAGAATTTGATAAAATAATTAATCAACTAAAAGATGACTTTTATGATATTATTCAAAAAATTGATGTAGTCACAATTAAAAAACAATATAAATTTGTATATTTTTAATTATAATATGAATCTTGAATGTGTACGTTGCAAAGGAAGAAATTTTTGCGGAAGACCCTTTTGTCCATTGATGCAGAAGATGAAAATCCAAAAAAAGGTAAATATCGAATCAAGCAAGGATTTCTCAGGAGACTCACCTAATATATTTGTAGGTAGGGCAGGATATCCTAAAGTCAATGTAGGTTTTCTATCCACAAAAATGTATGATGAGCACGATGAACCTTCTACATGGAGCAAGAAAGAATATGGGATCCAAAATGTTATAGATAAAAGAACAGAGATGGTCAATTCCACATTCAAGGCTGATATTAAAGGTTTCAATGATAGGCTTCTTGAGATGAGTAAGGAAGTCAGTCAATCAGTAAAACCCGTTGATGTGGATATTGAACTATCAAAAAAACCTGAATTCAATATAACTTTCAATCAGGATATAACTCCTCATGGATCAAATGTCAAGCTTGAAAAGATCCAGATAACAAGCAATGTTCATGTACCAAAAAAAGTGGATAAGGTAGTTACCGATACAGATCTTAAAAGTATAAATGCGATAAACTATCTTCAAAAGCATGGATATTCTGAACATGAACTAACAAAACTTCTTTCAGTTGGAAATCTAGGTGTTGGAAACGCGAGAAAACTGGTACCTACTAGGTGGGCAATCACTGCAGTTGATGATGCCATGGGAAAAACGCTCTATAAGAAGTTGATAGATTATCCAGCAATAAATGAGTTTTGTGCATATTTTGGAGGTCATTTAGGAAATTTCTTTGCAATCTTGATGTTTCCAGATGTCTGGGGGTATGAACTTTTTGAGATGCATACAAGTCATATTGGGTATGCAACAGATGTTGAAGGGTTTGACGGAAGAAAAAGCTATGCTGAAACAACAGCAGGAGGATATTACGCAGCAAGATTGCCAATAATGGAAGCTCTTAATAATGAGAAAAGACAAGCCACATGTTTGGTTCTTAGGTTTATCACAGATGATTATTGGGCACCTCTTGGCGTTTGGGTTGTGAGAGAAGCGGTACGAAAAGCATTAGCGAATAAACCTATAATTTTTGATTCGAAAGAGCTCATGCTTGAATATGTAAGAAAATTAGGCAAGAAGAAATTCCAATATAATCTACAGTCTCTTATTCAATCAAGTAAGCTATTGAAAGAAAAAAAAGAGCAGAAGAAGCTTTGGGAATTCTAGATAAGCTTATTTTACATATTTAGAAAGTTTTATAAAGAAAACATATTTCCTCAATTTCATTCAATTATATTAGTGATTATTATGGTAACAAGAACTGGTGGATTCAAAAGGAAAACACGACATAAACTGTCAAAGAACATTAGACAAAAAGGAAAAGTATCATTAAAGAAGTACTTCCAGGAATTTGAAACTGGAGAAAGATGTGTTCTAAAATGTGAACCAGCAGTACAAAAAGGCATGTATTTTCCAAGATTTCATGGAAAAAGCGGAATTGTTAAATCCAAAAGAGGAGCATGCTATGAAGTAACAATCAAAGATGGAAAATTGGAAAAAACAATAATTGTTCACCCAGTACATCTACTTAAAAACTAATATTTTGAGGTGCTAATATGAATCCTGAAATGATATCTGAAGAATCGATAAGTATGGTCGAAGTTAAAGAAAGGCTAGATAAGATAAAAAAAGATTCGGAATTAAGTTTCAGAGCTCAAAAGACTCAAGATTATCTAACACATAATACTCTTATATCAACAGCAAAAAAAGCTCAAGAATTAAAACAAAAGATTGTCGAACTGGAGATTCCTAGATTTAAGGAAAATCATATAATAAAAGTTATAGATACAATGCCCATTAGTGTCGAGGAACTAAAATCTATTCTAAGCGCTTATCCTGTAAGCGTAACAAATGACAACTTAAAAAAGATTGTTGATGTAGTTGATGATTATAGGAAATAAGGCCTACTAATCAAAAACTTTATAAATTTACATTTCACTAAAGAATATAGGATAGGGGGATTTATATGACACAGACTACTCAAAGAGAAGAAAAAGCAATAGTCCTTGATTTCTTGCCAAACGGTTATCCTTTTGACAAGACTCCAAGCCATAAGAAGACAGCAATAGCTCAAGCTATAGGCACAACAAAATTCACTTTGTTAGAATTAGTCCCAAAAAAGTATGTACATCTAATGCCTCATCAAGAAGTTTACATTGGTGAAGGAAAAAGAGAAGAAATACATCATATAAATGGAAAAATTCCACTAAGTAAACTTACAGGCAATGCTAGGATGGAAGCAGAGTTCATTGTTAATGAGATAGTCACTAATGATGAGACTCGGTTTGTTGATTTCTTCAATAATAGTCAAGCATTATCTATGAGAATGCATCAGCTTGAGCTTCTACCTGGACTTGGAAAGAAGCACATGTGGGAGATAATCGATGAGAGAAAAGGTGATCCTTTCAAATCATTCCAAGACCTAAAAGAAAGAGTTAAGCTTATTCCAGATCCAAAAAAGCTTGTTATCAAAAGGATAATGAAAGAATTGGAAGGAACTGAAAAGTATAAGCTTTTCGCTGATTAGTCTTTTATACGCATTTATTTTTTTACTCTTTTTTAATAGTAACTTTTAAATATGTGGCTTTTTCACTAAAATTTATGACTTCGAAATTTAAAGAATCGGATCTTTCAAATGGATCACACGAGCTAAATCCTGATTTTTCAAGATGGCTGCAGCATCACATGTTATCTAAAACAACAAATTCGGGAAAATTAAACCATGAAGAAGCAGTGAAAACCGTATATGAAATCATAAAAAAAGTGCCCAGAGAAGAAGAAAACGATAATTATCTTGCAGATGTAGTTCTAGAAATATGGTCAACATATGGCAGATGTGATGTTTGTGATTCAAAAACTGAAAAATATATTTCAGGTAGTAAAAGGTTATTACCTTTAATTTCAACATTAAATAAGGTAGAAAACGGGTTTAATATTTCGATATATGAACTTTTTTCAATAAAAAAAGAAGAAAAAGAATTTTCTTTAGAAGAAAGCATACCTCTCTGTGATATCGAAATTGGTAAAGATACTTATTCATTGGAGATGAGACTGTTACCCTTTAATATGTTAAAAAAGCACAAGCCTAAATTTGAAAAAATTCATTCTGCAATGATCTATTCGGCTGATAAAGTTCCTTGCAATGAAATAAGAAAAGTTGCATATAAATAATTCTTTACACAGGTTCGCCTGCATAAATATTATGTTTGCTTCGAATGATCTTTACAGGGATAATTTTCCCTATCTTCTTATTTATCTCTTTTTTATTATCATAGATTGATATGCTCCTTCCTTCAGCAATTCCAATCATCTCATTTCCCATCCTTCCAGGTGAAACAATTTCAACATTGATAACATCTCCTTTCTTGAAAATTCTTGGAATTGGGGCATCTGGAACGATTCCAAAATCATCTTTTAAGCTGATAATAAGCTTGATATCATGCTTTTTTTCCAATATCTTGAGCTTATCATAAAAATTTTCCATAGTGATGCTTTTCCCAGCATTCTTACCCAGAGAATAACTAAGGTAATTCTGAATTCCACAAATCGAATTGGTTTCCTTACAAAGCTCGATTATAGGCTCAATATCCTCATCATTTAAGCTTTGCACCCACACTGGAGCAATAACTTGAGTTACGGGCTTTGTTGATATGTATCTAATCATCTTTTCGACATGATCAATATTATATTTAGAGTTAGCAATTTTAATAGATCTATTTTTATCAAGAGAATTAAGACTACTATTAAACTGTGTGAGTCCTGCTTCAATCATATCATCAATCCTTTTCTCATTGAGTAAGGTCACATTTGTATCAATACTAATCTTTTTAACGTTTGATATATTTGAACATCCTCTAATAAGCTCAACCAAAGGACTATACAAAAGAGGTTCACCCTGACAACCTATATGGATTTCAACAGGATGCTTTTTGATAGCAACAACTTTTTCCAGTTCATCAACCAAATAATCCTTTTCAACTACAAAATCGACCCCTCTCCTATTCTCATCAACACTGCAATAAACACAATCAATATTACACCCACAAACAGGCTTTATCTCAATAACATTAGTTCCTCTGTCAACAATACCAAAACTGCCATTCCCAATTAGAGGGATATTACTATTCTTATGAACATAAATAACTTTTTTCCCGGTTATTCGAGATTTCAGGTCAGAAAAACCTCTGTCAATTATATGGTCAAACTTTGTTTCTTTTCTTTCAAAAAGAAAATTTCCTTTCTCAACCTTAAAATTACCAAGTATTTCAAGTTCATCATAATCTATATTAAAATAGAAATGATCAAGAAAAATAATCTCCACAAGTTTCTTTTCAGGCTTATCAATGAACTTTAGCTGCTCATAGCTTCTCTCTATCATATTCATTTAGAAAACCCAATAGGTTTATATATTTAATATTTTTTTGAAGATTCCATGAGTGAAGAAGTAAGGATAACCTATGAAACCCTTTATGAAATGCTTCGAAATGAGAAGCAAAAGGATGAACTACAAAAGCTTCCATTAACATTTTTCACTGATGTTACTGAATATCTAGAAGAGAAAAAGAAGATATTGAATAATGAGAACAAGGATCTTTTTACAGAATCAGAGCTTGAAAAGACAAGAGTTCAAATAAACAACATCAGAAAGATGATAAAAGAGCTTTTCGATAGAAGAGAAAAGAAGCTGATAATCCTCGCTATGAATATGTCTCGAACAGAAAATATGGTCTATGATAAATCACTTTTGTTAGACACTGAAAAAAAATATTTTGTATCCATATCAAATCTTTTCAAAAGCTATAGGGATAATATAGTAAAAAGAATATCAAATGGATTGATACCAAAAGATATGAAACAAGAAGTGTTGCCTGAAGAGGATTCGGGTGAAAAACCAAAGGAGCAAGTAAAAAAAGTTTCTGATATGGTACCTAAAGACTATAAGCTTGTAAGATTCCTTTACCCAGTTCCAAAATTTGTAGGGCCGGATGGAAACGTTTTTGGACCATATGAACCTGAGGATATGGCAAACCTTCCAGAAAAAGTAGTTGGAGTTCTTGTTAGGAAAGGAAGAGCAGAAGAAATAGAATCTTAAGTTTTATTTTTTTTAATAATTTTTATCGCATAATTCATATAATGGACACATCATGCAATCAGGATTATTTTTAGTGCAGAATTCTTTTGCATGCTCAACCAAAAGAGCATGAAGCTCTTGTAATTTGTAAGGCTCAACTGAAAAATTTTCTTCTTGAAATAGCTTAAAATCCTCATAAGATCTTTTTTCATCCATTAGACCAATCCTACTAAATATTCTTTTAGTGTATGTATCAACCACAGATGTAGGCTTATTGAAAGCATAAAGAACAATGGAATCACCCGTTTCAGGACCAACTCCTTTAATTTCAAGAAGCTTTTCTCTAAGAGTAGAAACTTCTAATTTTTCTAGATTCTTGTTATCAATGATAAATTGGGATATTTCTTTCAATTTCTTTGATTTTTGATTATAATATCCTGCGGATCGAATGATTTCTCCAAGCTCTTCTTTAGATATGTCGATGATTTTTTTAGGATTAAAAAGATTTTTTTTGTTTAAATTTATGAGTGCTTTCTCAACATTCTTCCAAGTCGTGTTTTGCGTTAGGATTGCACCGATCACAATTTCAAAACGCTCTTTATCATTGATTGGGCCACCAAGATATTCAGGATAGGGATTATGTCGTGTTACTGGCCACCAACCAAGAGGGCCAAAGTGAGCAAATAATCTGTTAAATATTTTATTAATCTTATCCATGAATATATTATTAAACATTGATAATTTTTATTATTTTCGGGTATTATATGCTGAACTTGCAATCTTATTTATTCCCATCCTATACCATTTAGGGCTTATACTATCTTCATGATTGTCATGTATTTCTCTGTAAGGTCTAAATAAGCTTGTTGCTAGATCTTTTAATGTCTTACAACCAACATTCTCATGGAGTCTTTTAACAAGTGATCCACTATCTGTGCTATGTGGCTTTGGATCTATTTTTAAAAAATTTAGTATGTTCCCATTTTCATATCCTGTTCCGATAATTTTTGCTATGGTTTTAGAAGCATTTTCTCCTCTAGCTTCATTTTGTATTTTTTCATTGAAGCTGGAATCTTTTTTTAGTTTATAAGCAGCATAACCAAGAGCTATTACTTCGGTAGGGTTGAGATTTGAGAGAAGATCATGGTTTGTTGAAATATTCATCAATCCAAGATATGTTTCTTTTAAGAAATTTTTCTTTTCACAATTACTTAAATAATCATGTGTGAGACCATAATTCTTTAACACTTTTTCAGGTTCTGATCTTGGTGTTTTTACTATTTCTTCTTCTAATTTTTGTTCTAAAGAATCAATATCTATGTGGGGGTTAATACCTATTTTTAAGAGATCATCTTCTGCTCTAAGATAAGTTTTTTCTGAAATTTGTGAAAGCAATTCGTCGATTCTTTCAAATTTTTCAGTTTCCATAGTGTTTTTATCGATTTAATATTATATAAATCTTTCTATTCTGTTATCACTAATTGGTGGTTATTACTTGTCAGATCTAGTTTTCCAAGCTTTAAATAGATATTATTCAACTGTTTATCAGTATCTAGTCCGCTATAATCTCTAACTTGTTTTTCATAAAGGCTTTCCTTAAACTCTTGAAGTGCTTTAATAGATATAAGGTTATGAGTAACCTGTTCAACCCTATCTATAAATCCTTGTCTTATATCTTTCATATCAGATATGGGAAAATATTCATAATGATTTTTTATACCACTGTCATAACCTGCATGAATAAATGTAGTAAGGGCATCACTAGCTTTAGTTTTAGTTAAAATATCTTTAGATTCTTTTCCATCCATATCTTCTTTCCATTTTCCAACCATTGAGAATAAAGATATTATTTCTATAGGGGAAAGATGCATAAGAAGCTCTTTTGAAGGATAACTATTCTCTAAACCATTACAAAAATAAGATATCAAAGGTTTCTTTTCATCTTGTTTATCTTTAGTCTCTAATTGGGATTTAACTCCAAAATAAGGGAGACGATTAAGATATTTAGGAGGTATTTGAAAACGCTTTGTAGAAATAACTCTTTCAAAGTTTCCAACAATTCTTCCTTTCAACAAATAATTTTCAAGATTTTCACAAATATAATAATGGGAATGATCCATATCAAACAAAGTATCCATCCCATCAGTCTTTTTTGAGTTGAATAGATTATTGACTGCAAGCTCAAATTCGTTTTGAGATATAAAATTATAACATTTCCTAAGATTTCTAATCTTTTTATCCAACATCACAAGATAAAAAATAAAAGTTACATATAAACTATTGCATTATAGCTATAAATAAAAAATATTTGAAGAAAAATAAAAGAATTATTCTAAAAAAACAGCATTAACAGTTCCTTCCTGACCTGGCTTATTAGTAACCTTTGCGTTACCTTTATCAGTTGCAAAAACTGTACCTTTAGTCAAGATGTTCCTTCTAACATAATGTCTATTAGCAGGATTTTCAACCACGCTAAGGATTTTCATCTTAGAATATTTTTTAGTCTTAGGATTAAGAACATTAGCAATTTCAGCCTGTAACAGCTTAACTTTTTCATTTCCACCAATAGTTCTGTCAACTCTTTTCTTGACAGCACCAACTTTAGGAAGTGTAGGGCTGCTACCTTTCTCATAAGATCTTTTTTTCTGATGAGTAGTATTTCTAGCACCACTAGGTTTTTTTTTACTTTTAGATTGAATAATAACCATTTTATGAGTTAGGAAATCTGGTTTCTTTATAAAAGTTTCTAAAACAAACTTTTAAATCCAAATCAGAAATAGCTAATTTGACGATATAAATCTTTCCAAATGGAAAGATAATACACAGAGCTTGGCTCTGTTTGTATAAAAGTTGCGATTACGCGACTTTAGACTTACTTGCTGTAAGTATAAATTGTTATTAGCTACTACTTTCAGTTTTCTCAGCTTGCTCAACACTTTTATTTTTCTTTTTTGAGAAAAAATCTATAGCTTTTTTCAATTCATTATGGGTCTTAGCATATTCCTCAATGCTTATACCTTTAAGATATGCTTCGCATGATTGAACAAGAGCAGCAGCCCCTGACTTAGTGCCTTTAGGATGAGCATGACAACCAGCACCCATTGTGGTTATGAAGTCAGTGCTACCCATAACATCAATAAAAGGCTTCAAAAGAGTTGGGTTAAGTCCGCCCGAAATTATAGGGCAGCATTTTTTCATTCCTCTCCAACTATCATCTTCAAGTATTATGTGGTGCGCTTCATCTTCATGAACAATTTTTATTGCATCTTCATCATTTTCTGGAACTTTTGCCCATTCCTGATTGAAAAAATGACCGTCACTAACAAATTTCAAAATATTATGTGCTGCGGTGATGTCTTCTGTTGGGGTTCCAGCCATTTTACCAACGCCTGCAGTGCCTGTGTGGATGCCGCTAGCACCAGCGAGTCTAGCAAATTTTGAGAGAACTAAAACACTAAAACCAAAAGGATTTTCAGGTCTAGTAAATGCTCCATGAGCCGCTCTATGGAAATGAATAAAAACATTTGGATATCTTCTTCTAAGTGTCTGAACAGCCATCCAACCAGCAGTTATCCCATCAATTAAAAAAGCAAAACTACCTGGTTCAAAACCTGCACTAATTATCATTTCACATCTTTTAATCATAGTATCAAAATCACTTGCTGAAACATTAAATGAATGGACTTTCTTTTTTCCAGTTTCTTTAACAGCTTTATCCATAGCTTCCTTAACATGTTTTACCATTTTGTCATATGGGCAAAAATCTTGGTCTGCTTGAGGTTCATCATTTTTAACAAAGTCTCCTCCGCCAACCCAAAAATCATATGCAACTTCTGCGTATTCAGCACTTGTTAGTCCCATCTTTGGCTTAACTATTGTTCCTAAAATCGGCCTATCATAAACATCCAAATATTTTCTCATATCATCAATAGTATAGCTAGGACCATCATACTGTTCTAAAAAAGCTGGCGGAAACCATACATCAAGTAATTTCAATGCATTGACTTCTTTCATACCAAGCACATTACCAACAATATATGTTAGGATGTTTTGAACATTACCAATCCTATCAAAAAGCCTCCAAGGATAAGCTATCCAAACAAGATCTTTCTTTAGATCAAGTTTGTAAACAAGTGCGTTCATCTCTCTACTGAAAGGGGTTTCGGTTTGAACCTTAAAATTGGTTCCTGTACTGCTTTCTGCAGCGATTTCTGCTGCTGCTTGAAGCATGTTCAAATCCCCACCAGGGAGCATATGGAAAACACCTAACATGTATTCTCCATTTTTAGGATTTTTGAGCTTTAAGTCGACATAAGCCTTTTGCTTATCATTTAATGATTTTAGAAGTTCTTTTTCTGTTGCCATAACAGAATAATTGAGTTTGCCAGTTTAAATAATTTACTTTTTGCAGTGAAATAATATTGAAGAGCAAATACTCATAATCTGGAGTTTTAGTATAATTCTACTTGGTCTTTTTCAAAACGAGCTATTATTTCATTTAGAGTTATTAGGTATTCCTCAAATTCCTTAAATGGGATAACTTTGTAATATTTATAGATCATAAGATTGTTGTTTTTCATCTTATAATCCTGTTTATGATTAAGTAAAAATTGCCTCAATGATGAATCAAAAAAGTTTCTTGTTCTTTTTTCATATTCACTTATCAATCTAAAATTATAAGAAAATAATTCATCATCCTCAAAATCAATATCTTCATTAGAAAATTTATCCCATAATCTATTTCTTGAATTTTCAATAGTGAGATTAAAATCCGGAGCTTTAAAATTAGTGATTATTGCAATAGTTTGTGTTCTTGAGCTTCTTCCCACACTATAAATGTAATCACATATAAGCACTTTATGATTTTTTTGTTTGAATTCGACTATATTTTTAAATCTCGTATTAAAGCTTATTTCTAGAAAATCTAAATGAAATCTTTTATCTATCTCATTTGATTTTAATGTAAACTTATATCCTTTGCTTTCAGCTATTTCTTTTATCTTTTTGGTTCTTTTATTCCTTGCATAAATGACTATTGATATGAGTATGAAGAATGTTAATAAAATAAGGATTATTGGAATAAATTTCTTAAAATTATCTAGACTAGAGATGATTGTCTTGAAATCCATAATTTTTTTTAGATCATTTTCATTATAAATTTTTCTTTTGCTTGTTATTAAAACAAAAATTTAAATATTAAACATTAATAGTTTTCTTAATAAATATATTGGGTGAAAAAGATGGATTTAAATACAATCATTACAAAAATGACAGATCTTGCCCTAGTCTACATACCAAAAGTTATCCTTGCAATAATCACTCTGATTATAGGATTATGGATAATTAGATTGTTGACTAAAGGGATGGGCAAAGGTCTAACAAGGAAAAAAGTAGAACCAACATTGAAAGGATTTTTGTTAAGCTTGACAAATGCATTATTGAAAGTAATATTATTTATTGCTATTATTGGAATGTTAGGAGTCGAGACTGCTTCATTTGTTGCAGTCCTTGCTGCTATGGGTTTCGCAGTAGGCTTAGCATTACAAGGGAGTCTTTCAAACTTTGCAGGAGGAGTACTGATACTACTTTTTAGACCGATCGCTAAAGGGGAATTCATAACAGCACAAGGTGAGAGTGGAACTGTAGAAGCGATACAGATATTCACAACAACACTTCTAACGCCAGACAACAAGACAATAATAATACCTAACGGTGCTCTTGCAAATGGTAATATAACTAATTTTTCAAGAGAGAAAAGAAGAAGAGTTGACCTTGTTTTTGGTATCGGTTATGATGATAATATGAAAGATGCAAAAAAGATTCTAACAGATATTGTCTCAAAGCATAAGAAAGTTTTGAAAGATCCAGAACCATTCATACGGGTTGCTGAACTTGGAGATAATTCTGTCAATTTCAAGGTTAGAGCTTGGGTTGAAAGTGCAGATTACTGGGGAGTCTACTTCGACATCACCGAATCAGTGAAAGAAGAGTTCGATAAAAAAGGAATCGGAATACCTTATCCACAAATGGACGTGCATCTGCATAAAGCATAAAGAACTAATTTATTTTATTTTTTTATTTTCTTTAGTCTATTTGTTTCTAAATATTATTTTATCAAGAATAAAAAATGGCGCCCAGGATGGGATTTGAACCCATGATCCCGATGGGACAGGATCCTTGCGGATATAGTCAGGTTATCATAAGCACTGACGTAGTACTTAGCAATCTTACGCCACAAAGAAAATGTTTTCATTTGTGTCTGCGCAATACCAGACTATGCGACCTGGGCATGAACGCCAAATGGTGAGTTTTAACTCGCCTTGTTTTGCTCGAGCTTTATTAAAAGGTCGTGAGCTATGCGACCTGGGCGGTGCCATTGTTTGTAAATGAATACCAGCAACAGCATTGCTATTCTGGACATAAACACCTAATTTGAAAAAGAATTTATCTTTTGTTTTTAAACTTTACTAAATTTAATCAGATGTTTATTGAGAATTGATGAAGGGGTAGTTCATGGTTGACATGAATCCTTCTCTTTTTATATCTTCAAGGATATATTGTGTTTTTTTCTCTATTATCTTGAATCTTGATTCCATCATATCAATAAATTCTTCCATATCGCTTATGTGTATAAAGATTCCTTCTATCAAAAAATCAAAGTTATCATTTATTCTATATAATGAGTTCACATGATTATTTTTTAGCAAGAATTTTTTTAATTCTTCTTTATCTTCTCTGTCTACTTTTATGGATATGTTTGCTCTTGTAAAATATCCAAGTTTAGCAAAATCTAGAAGTGCTGTGTGTTTCACTATGAAATCGTTGCTTTTGATCCTATCAAAGATTGTGCTAACAGGAATTCTTGTGCTTTTGCTCATCTGAGTCAAACTCATTCTTGCATCTTCTCTTAAGTGAGATATTATTTGTATATCTTTCTTGTTTATGTTGTGTACCATAATAACCTCTTATGTTGTTATCTAGTAGTAATAACAAACCAAATATATAAATGCTTGCTCCGTTTTTGAATCGTTTGTACCAATCTAAAGCTTGTTGAACCTAAATTGGTGGTGAAAATCGTTAAAATTTGCTATTTTTGGGTCAGTTAGTACCAAAAAGTAGTGAAAAAACCGAAATATTTATATATTAGTTTATTTTTTTACCACTAAATGATAACAACGGTGATGTAAAATGGAACAAAACATGAATTACCTAATAAAAAAAGCACTTGAAGACGACCCAGTACTAAAAATAGGTTTCGAAAGGAACTTAATTAGTGCAACAAGTCTTGCAAAGCACATAATGAATAATAATCCAGGAGAAGACATAAAGCATGAATCCTTGAGAACTGCAATAAGGCGGCTTAAAAGATCAAAAAAAGAAAGCAATCTTTTCCATAGTGCACAAGATATCTTAGCAAAATCATATCTTCATGTAAGAAGCAACATGGTCAAGTTAGAATTCAAAAAAGATGAATCAACATTACATCTTATAAATAAATCATTCAAGATCAATGAAGTATATAATAATAATGACTTATTTCGGTTAATTAAAGGACATACGGTTCTTCACGCAATTGTTGAAGAAATAAATCTAGATAAAATATTTGATCTATTCCATGGAAAGATAATTAGAAGTCATAAAGGCTTATCTGAGTTCATTATTGCAATGCCATTTGAATCAAGAGAAACTCCAGGAGTTCTTTTAACCTTGGTCAATGAGCTTTCAATGAACCATATAAATTTTGTACAAGCTCATAGTTGTGGCGAAGAGATTAATATTATAGTCGATGGAAAAGACAGCCAGAAATGCTTTAATCTATTGTCAAATCTTTTCGAAAGGTGCAAGATAAACTCGGGCATGGTTGATAATTCTTCCAACATAATTGAAGTTGAAGCTTAATTTTTAATATTCTTTTTTCTTTTTTGTTATAATCTTCCCATTTCTTAAACACTAACTATATAAATAATAAATTACATATATAGGGTGGGTGATAGAGATGAGAGAACAGATGGAAGATAAGGAATTCTATGAAGAAGATTTCGAAGAAGATATATATGACAAGCAAGTTGTCGATGAACTAATGGATGGTGATGAGATAACCGATTTTGAAGAAGCTTTCTTGAAAGGATATGATGAAGAGTTAGATCATCCTACAAAAGAGTATGAAGGAACGAGGCTTTGTCCAAATTGTGGAGAAAGAATAAAGACAGAGATTTTAATTTGTCCTGTTTGCAGGCAAGATATTGAAAAAGCGATCAGCTTTTAGAGAGGTAGTAAGTATGGAACACAAAATTGATGAATTAGTTAAAGTAGAATATGACACCATACAGAGCGATGAGACAGTAAAGGATGCTGTTGCAAAATTCGCTAAAGATACGCGTCCAAGGACATTACTAGTCTTTGACGACGAGAACCGATATGTGGGGGTAGTTACAGAACGTATAATTTTTAGAAGTGGAAATCAATCAGATCATACAAAAGTTAAGAATCTAGCAGTTAAAGCACCAAAGCTAGAAAAAGACACAGACATATTCCATGCTGCAAAGCTAATGCTTGATAGCAATATGAAACATCTTCCAGTTTTTGATGGGGAATCAATACTTGGAATCGTAACAGCAAATGATGTTTTGATGAAATCAATTGAAGCTACAAATATAGGTGATCTTCCAATAAGAAGATTCATGTCAGGTGCACCAAGAATAGTGCAAGCTGATGAAAAAATTGCAACTGTGATGCACTTATTCAATGAAGCAGCTATAAGCAGGGTTCCTGTTGTAAAGGATGGAAAACCTGTAGGTATAGTCTCAAAGCATGATATTGTTACAAAAGTTTTAGTATCAAACAATACTATGAGCTTTGCAGATTTTGATGATAGAAGCACCTTGCTTAATAATGGGGTGGACAGCATAATGGGATATCCGTTAAGGACTTTAATGCCTAATGATACTGTTGAAAAAGCTATAAGTTTGATGCATGAACGTAGTATGAACAGTGTTATATTAGTTGATGCAGAAGATAAGCTTAGTGGCATAGTAACGAAAAAAGATCTTCTTGAACCACTTGCAGCAATTGTGAGTCACGCTCAAGAACAGAAAAGATTTATCCAGTTACGAGGTCAAGCAAACGAGCTTGAACCACATATAAAAGCTGAAGTGATAAATGAGTTTGATGAACTGTTGAAAAGGCATGAGGAACAGATTGGTGAAGGTCACGCATTTATCTATGTCAAGAAGCATAAAGGCAGATTGAATAAAGGAAAGACTCGTGGAGTTGATATGTATTATATCAGAGCACGAATCTCAAGTGACTTCGGTACCTTTGTAGCATCAAACGAGGAATTTGGAGTTGTACAATGTGCTAATGAGGTTGCAAGACTTCTAGAAAAGCAGATGCAAACAACCCTTGAAAGGATGCGAGACAGAAGCAAAGGTGAAGACATGCTTGGAGTCAGAGCTGCAATTTAAAACTCTAAGGCTTTTTTAAGAACCAAAAGAGGTTTTTCTTTTTTCTTTTTTTTACCACTTATCTGACTATTATATGTTTGTAGAATAGGGTGTGGGTCATTGATGCAATGTGAAAAAACCATGTCTTGGATATAAGTTATGTTGTCTGAAGTAACATTTTCAAACAATTTTTTCTCTATACTTGTGTTAATTGCAAATCTATGAGTCATATGAGGCTCTTGCTGAAATTCAAAACAAGATAAAGTTGAAACATAAGGTTCGACAATATCATCATAGTCTAACAGCATGATCTTTCTGTATCTTTTTATCATATCATTCAATCTTTTATCACTAGTGATTAATAATTTCTCTTTAGTTTTAGTGTCCATCAATACTTTTGCAAAACCTGGCAAATGAATCTGGATGAGATTATTCTTTCCATATTTTACTTTTTGTTTTCCATTGATGCTTTCAAATATATCATCTATACTGTCTGTAACATACAGCTTTGTTCTATTCTCTTTTTCATATCTATAAATATTAATCCGTTCTAAAAAATCAAATTCATAGTAATCACTAAATCTTTGCATTAAAAAAAGAATTGAATTAATATAAATAAAGCTTACTAAAAAATAAATATAATAAAAATAAAAAAAAATTATTTCTTATTTTAATACACTTACACAATCAGATACAAACCCGAAAAAAGCAGGATCTACAACCTTTAATTCATTATTGATAGTATTTAATCTATTATCATAAGAGCTCATTCCAACACTACGTTCTCCTGGAACCCTGAATATTCCTCTTAACTTAGTATTATAAGGGATAATGCTCTTAAAGCCTTCAAATTCCACTCTTCTTTCTCTTTGACCAACACTATGCCAATACGCAGCTTCTTCAGTCCCTAATTCTAGATCATGAGCTCGAAATGAAAGAGATGGATTCTCTTTACATTCAAAGAGTAACCAAGGTTGTCTTGAATAAACTTGAAAATCTGAACTGACTTCTTTTGATAATAATCCTTTTTCATAGAAATCGTAATGTTCAATCAAAACATTCATCAAATTATTTCTTAAAGACATTTTATAATTTATTCTTTCTTATTTACTTCTTTCAAGAGTTCATCTCTGAATTTAGAAACATCCTTTTGACCAACAACTTCGTTGTTACGTGTTCTTACAGTTACTGTTTGTTTTTCGATTTCCTGATCACCAACGACAAGGATATAGTTTATTTGGTCAAGTTGAGCCTCTCTGACTTTCTTGCCGATTGTTTCAGTCCTGTTATCAATCTCAACACGAAGTCCTGATTTCTCATAATTTAATTTTACTTCTTCAGCAAAATCCTTATGTCTATCAGCAACAGTTAACACTCTTACTTGGACTGGGCTAAGCCATAAAGGGAATTTTCCAGCGTAATGCTCGATAAGTATTCCAATGAATCTTTCAAAGCTTCCATAAATAACTCTATGTATCATTACAGGCCTGTGGTCATTATTTCCATCTTCGCCAGTATATGTTAAATCGAACCTTTCGGGAAGGCTCATGTCAAGCTGGATAGTTCCACATTGCCAAGTTCTACCAATTGCATCTTTGATATGAAAATCAATTTTTGGTCCGTAAAAAGCTCCATCTCCTTCATTGATTTCATAATCTAGGCCTGCTGCTTTGATACCGTCTTTAAGACCATTAGTTGCAAGCTCCCATTGCTTATCAGAGCCAATCGATTTATCAGGTCTGGTTGAAAGCTCAACATGATACTCAAAACCAAACTGCTTGTATATCCTATCAACAAATCTTATCAATCTTGCAATCTCTCCAGTTATTTGATTGGGAGTCATGAATATGTGTGAATCGTCTTGAGTGAACATTCTAACTCTAAAAAGACCGCTTAATGCTCCAGAAAGTTCATGTCTATGGACAAGTCCTAATTCACCAACTCGAAGAGGGAATTCCTTATATGAATGCACTTTTTCCTTATATTGAAGCATTCCTCCAGGACAATTCATAGGTTTAACTGCGAAATCTTCACCATCAATTTTTGTGGTGTACATGTTTTCTTTGTAGTTTTCCCAGTGACCGCTTGTCTCCCAAAGCTTCCGGTTCAATATGATTGGTGTGTTGATCTCAACATAACCTTCTTTTTGGTGTTCTTTTCTCCAATAATCAGTTAAAACACTTCTAAGAGTCATACCTTTAGGATGCCAGAAAGGACAACCAGGTGCTTCTTCATGGAAGCTGAAAAGTTCTAGTTTTTTACCAAGTTTTCTATGGTCTCTTTTTTCTGCTTCTTCAATTCTTGTAATATAATTTTGTAAGTCTTCTTTTGTTGCAAAGACTGTCCCGTATATCCTTTGAAGTTGAGTGTTTTTCGCGTCTCCTCTCCAGTATGCTGCTGCTACTTTCATAGCTTTGAAGTTCTTTGCTTGGCCAGTATTTTGTATGTGTGGCCCACGGCAAAGATCCTTAAAATCATCATGCTGATAGATTGTTACAGTACCTTCTTCCAATTCATCAATAAGTTCTTCTTTGTACTTATTGCCCTTGAATTCTTTTTTAGCGTCAGCTTTAGAGACTTCAATCCTTTTGAAGACCTTTTTTTCTTTCACTATCTTTTTCATCTCTGCTTCAATCTTGGTCAGATCTTCAGGAGTGAAAGGTTCTGTATCAAAATCATAAAAGAAACCGTCTTCGATCACTGGACCAATTGTCATTTTAGCATCTGGTCTAACTTTTAGCACTGCTTCAGCCATTATGTGAGCAGTTGAGTGCCTAAGTACTTCTAATCCTTCTTTAGTGCTTGGTTTCAAGAAATTTATTGTTGTGTCCTTTTCCAGTGTTGTTGTCAAGTCTTTTGTTTCGCCATCTAACTCGCATGCGACGATCTCTCGTGCTAATCCTTCGCTGATACTTTGAGCTACATCAAGTGCGGTAACTCCTTTTTCATACTTTTTTTTCTTACCGTCTGGAAAAGTTACTTCTACCATAGAAATATTGATTCAGTACTTATATAAAAAGATTGTTGAAATCAATTCTGAAGGCTAGAGATGTTATTTTTTGCTTCTTCATTATTTGGATCTGTTTCAAGAACTTTATTGAAGCTTGCAATTGCTTCATCTTTTTTACCTAAAGCTTTTTGAACTTTGCCAAGATATATGAGAATTTTGTTGTTATGAGGGGTCAAGTTTAAGGTCTCAATATATTTCTTTTCAGCATTAGCATAATCTTTTTTCTTATTGAATTCAATACCTAGTGCAAATTTTATATTGACTTCATTTGGGAGAATAGACTCTTTTTCAGTAAGGTAATTTATCTTTTCATCAGAAGATACCATCTTGATATATTCTTCTTTTATCTCTTGCCAAGTTGGTATTTTTTGTGGTTCGACTGGTTGTTCAACAACAGGTTCTTGAGGTGTTGGTTCTTGAACTGGGGCTGTTTCATTTAATAGGTCATCATCATCTAGGTCGCTATCAAGATCTAAATCATCATTCAATTCTTTTCCATTAGGTTCTTCAATCAATGGTTCTTCTACAGGAGGTGCTAATTCAATATTTGATTGGATTTGCTCTGGTGAAGGTTCTAATATTTCTTCATTTTCAACCATATTTTTGGGTAATATGTTGTGGGTTCCATTGATATCTTCATCAGTTTTCATTGATACAGCGAATTTAGCAGAATCAATAATTTTTTTTATTTTACTTTCAATATGGGCATTTTCAATAGCACCATTAAGTGCATTTTCAACTTTTTCATTAACTTGAGCGTTTTCAATTGAATTTTTGATTTGTTCATCTATGTGGTTATTATTGATTTCTTCTTTTACTTTTTCTTCAATATGGACGTCTTCAATTGAGTTTTCAATTTCTTTACCTATTTTTTCATCGATATGGTTATTATTTATTGATTCATTTATTTTTCCTTCAACTTTTTCATCTAAATGAATATTTTCTATAGCAGTTTTGATTTTCTCACTGATTTGTTCATCTATGTGGTTATTATTGATTGCATCTTTTATTTTTTCTTCAATATGAACTTCTTTAATAGAATTTTCAATTTTTTCGTTTATATTATTTTTTTCAATCGCTTCATTCAATTTTTGATTAAGATTTAGATCTTCTATTGATTTGTTGATTTTATTTTCAACTTTTTCATCTGTGTTATTTTCAGTAAGGATCTTGTTTAATTTTTCATCTATCTCTTTATTTATATGTGCGTTTTCAATCGAATTTTTGATTTGTTCATCTATGTGGTTGTTGTTGATTTCTTCTTTTACTTTTTCTTGAATGTGGACTTCTTCGATTGAGTTTTCAATTCGTTTATCTATTTTTTCATTGATATGGGGATTATTATTTATGGATTCATCTAATTTTTGATTAAGGTTAAGATATTCTATAGATTTGTTGATTTTATTTTCAATTTTTTCACTTAGATTATTTTCATCTAATTTTTCATCTATTTCTTTATGGATTTTTTCTTCAACAAGATCATTTTCTCCAATATTAGAGATAGCACTTTTAATTTGTGAATCTATGGGGAGGTTATTTATAGAATTGTCAATTGTATTTTTAATTAATTCTTCAATTTTTTTATCTTCTTCTGCTTGGTTTTTTTCTTGTTCTAGGGTTTGTCTTTCTTTTTCTATTTCGGTTTTTGTTTTCTCGGCTTCTTTTTGGAGTTTGAGGGTTTCTTCTTCTGCTTCACTAATCTCTTTCTCTTTCTTCTTATAATTTTCAAGAATATCATCAATTTTTTTCTCTTTATCTTCAATACTTAATTTTTTATCAGTGATCTCAGATTTTTTTTCATCAATAATTTGTTCATCATAATCCAGATCTTTTTGTTTGAGCTTTAACTCCATTTCAAGCTCGCCAATCTCTTTAATTTTTTTATCAATAGATTTATTCTTATTTTCAAAATCCTTTTCCAAACTTTTAATATGGTTCTCTCTATCTCTTAGTTCCCTATCAGATCTCACTTTTAATTTATCATAAGCTTCTTTGTCTTTAGATGTTAACTCTTTTTCAATATCCAAATTTTTCTTCTCAAGGTATAAATCTTTTTTAAACTTTTCAAGCTCTCCTTTTTCAATATCAAATTCTGATTTTAAATGGGTAAATTCTTTTTCTTTTTCTTTAATCAAATCCATTTTTGATTTTATAAAATAATCATGATCAATTTTTTCTTTTTCAAGCTTTTCAATTTTCTTTGCCAGTTTTTCTTCTTCTTTCTCTTTTTCTTCTTTCAATTTTTTAATTTCATGTTGTAATTTAGCAACTTCTTTAATTACATGATCAGCTTGGTCAGTTTTATGTTTATAATCTGTAATCTGAGTAGTTGATTTTTCATGTTGGGCAAGTGAAGAAAAATAATATTTACCAACAACAACTGCCAGGATAATAATTAAAAGTAATATAAATGCCACCATATCAGAAGATCCTTTAGGAATAGATTCAATAATCTGTGGTAATTCTTCAACAATTTCTTGTTCGATGAATGAATCCTTGATAAAATAGGTTGCTTTAAGATCTAAAAGATATGAAGTGTTAACATCTGCAGAATTGATTGTGATATCATAAGGATAGAATGAATCTACAAGGATCTCATCATATATTTTCTGTACAGAAAGATTCGTGTTTGAATCAATGATATCTCCTTCAAGCTTTAAAATCAAAAGACTAGAGAGAGGATTATAAATATTTAATATGTAATTATCTTTAGGTGTAGAGATATTAATATCTTCAAAACTTATGAGTAAAGGCGGGTTTTCTTTATCCACTAATTCTAGGTTTAATTTTAATGATTCACTATTATTTTTCCCATCAGAAAATACTAATTCGCCAGAATAAGATTTTTGGATAAGACTTGAATCAGGGTGTAGGTCAATTTTTAAGCTATAGTTTTGGTTTGGTTCAAGAATCAGATCGGGTTTTTCTAAGGACAAAATATCTTCAATATCTCCTTTAGTGTTAATGTTTAATATGATACTTTTATTTTGAAGGTTTTTTAGATTGACTTCTTCAGAATAATTATGGTCAATGAATAATATGGAAGTTATGTAATTCTTATCTAATGAGAAGAAGGTATATTCTTTTTCTTCAATCTCATTTTCTTCTTCAATAGGATCTTCAGAAACTACAAATCCAGTTATCGATGAACCGCCTCCTCCACTTGGTTTTTTAACAGAGCAAGTTCCGCAATCTGTGGGGCAGGTCTCACAGGTCTCATCACCATTGCATATAAAATCAGAACAATATTCTGTGATATTTAGATTATGAAATCTTATATCTGTATTGATAGCAGATACACTAACAACTAGTAATATTATAGATAAAAAGAAAAATAAGGAGATCTTAAAGAATCTCATTATTGGATATCTATAATCGCTTGGAAAGCTGGGACGCTGCTTGATACAAAACTTGCGTGAGCATATAGCTCTTTGTATTCCGAAACCCATTTTTCACTGTTTTCAATGCTTGGAGTCAAAACATTAAGCTTATAACCATAAGTTCCAATATTTGCATTTTCATCTATTTTAACAGTCATAACAACCTTTTTTATCCATCCTTCCTTAAAGAGGGGATAAACCGGTTCTAGTAGGAATTCTGGTTCTTCCAAACTAATGCTTATAAAATTTGACCCTTCATCAAGAATGACATTTTCATAGTTATCATCCCAGATTATCTTATCAACCATTATTGGTTCAAGATTTATACCTTGGTATGTTTCAACTCTCCAACCTGTAAACATGTAAGTGCATATCCTAAATTCTTCACCTGGTTGAGTGGTTATCCTATGTATTGCGGGGTAACCTCCATAACCTTCCCTATACCAATTAGTTTTTTCAAAACCTTCCTTGTAATAAGGAATCTGAATATCTACAAATTTGCTTGGTTGTCCTATCCATTCAGGTTGAAGGTAATATTTCTCTTCTATATCACAAAGTTGTTTATCTTCTTGATAATTGATAAAAGCATATTTTATTTTCCAGAAATCTTCAGGTAAAGGAGGTAATTCTTTTTCAATGAGATCTTTTATTGCTATATTACTATTAGTAACTTTTCCATATTTGTCTCTTTCTGGTTGATAAAGATCTCTAATTTTTGAGATAGCTCCAGTTTCTAGGTTATCTAAATTTATCTCTGTAATCTCTTCTTCATCTGAATCTGTTTGTTGAAATATCAATAGAATTATGGTTAAAATTATTATTGTTGCAGATATTGCATATAGAATTTTGTTATCAGTTTTTTTTGTAACTAATTTTTTCTTTTGAACCCTTTTTTTCTTCATTAAACCCCACCTTCAAAAAATTTTAAAAAAATAAAATATAAATGATCTTTAGATCATTTAACTTGCTGTAGCGTTATGGAACAGCAATGAATCAACATAACCTGAAGCTCCTGAGTTGAAATTTGAAAAATCACACCAGAACCAATAATCAGCGTCAGAAGAAACACCTAAAGATGTTGTTGTATCTGCTGAAGTTGTTGTTATTGTTGATGCTCCTGCATAATCATATGAACCTGTACTATATTTCAAAGTTACTCCTGATGTAGACTCATTTAGATTCATAGCGACATCTATTGGGATAGTACCATCATTTGTAATCCTTAAAGCGTAATCAGCACCATTTTGACATTCACTACCATCATTAGCAGTTATGTTTATCTCAGTCATGGTTCCTCCATTCCATCTACATGCAAAACTTGATTGCGTGCATGGGGATTGGTATGAAACACTCATACTTGTTGAAGAAGTAACTTCAAATCTTATTGTCGTATATGTATCGGTTAGTGCAAACGAGAATTGCATAAGCACTAAAACCAAAAAAATCATTGTTATTTTTCGTACCATTTTTACACCCATCTTCTATGTTAATTAAATTAACTTTAAAGTTTACATATTTCTTAATTTAATAGTATATAAATGTTTTGATAAATTAAAGAGGTAGATATTAATTTTCATTAAAAAAAATAATTACAAATTATAAATTTTTATGATTGGGTTGCATTGATTAACATATCTCTATCTGTTGTTTGAGCAGTTGCAGCAACATAATCCGCCCAACCCCATAAAGTACATGATGAGCTTGTAGGAATACTTGAGCAAAGAAGTTGTGAAGCTGTTGTTATTGTAGTAGCACCGCTTGGATCATTATCTGTATCTAGCTTAAATGAAATTGTTCCAGGCAATGTCTGATTGATACTTATGTTTATATCCATTGAGATATCTCCATCATTTGTTATGGTCCAAAAGCTTGTACCAGAAGTTTGCCCTGTACATTTGAGATCGCTAATAGTATTTACGCTTGCATTGAAATGACAATAGGTGCATGCTGTACAGCTTCCAGTAGTACATCCATAATTTTCTGAGCAACCGCTTGATGGATACGCAACGCTGAAACTGACACTTGCAGCACCTGATGATGTTGTCGCTTCATCTGTGACATTAGTATCATTTATATTTCCAGTAGTATCAATAGTATTTATTGTGATATTATAAGTTGTTCCAGAACTAAGTCCTGTGACATTATAATATTCATTTGAAGTATTCGCTTCCCAAGTCCCATCAATATATATTATGTTATAATCAAAATCTCCATCCGCAGGATTTGTCCAGTTCCAAAGAATCCAATCAGTATCATAGTCAGTTTCTCCAAGGCTTGTAACTGTTGCTGGAGCTGTAGTATCTGGTTCATCAACGTACAAGAAAAGCTCATCTATCCAAGAATATTGTTCCTGGCCGCTATCTCCTGAATTGGTATGCATCTCAGGGATTATCTTTATTGTGTATGTTCCTGTTGCTGTAAAGTAAGAAGTAAGATTTATTGATTCGTTTGTCCAAGTGTCATATGTGCCAGTAAGGTCGCTCCATACCTCTTGGTCGCTTAAGCTAGGATTTATAATATTGATATAAAGATAATTATATGCTGGAGCTGATGAAGAATATCCTTTTCGCCATGAAAAGTTCAACATAACATCATAACCTCCAGTTACTGCCACTGAATATTCTATATAATCCAGATTCAAGTCCTTATTGTTTCCTGACAAAAATGCTTGCAATGATCCTCCACCGGCAAGATATGTTGTGGTATCCGGGCTTGTTATGAAGTTTCCATCATCAAGACCATTAGTTATAGTCCAACTGCTGAAATCGCCCGAGTCATCGAACTTACCATCACCATTTAGCTTATCAACATAAGCAGCATTGACCGATAAGGATATCAATAGCAATAAAATAAGGAGGATTATCTTTCTCATCAACAACATCATGAAATCAAAGATATATAAATATTTCTTACATTATAGATAATATTTTAAACTAAAATAATATATGGTATTATATGAGCAAGGATCTAAAAAAGGATTTGAAAGAATTAGGCAAAGCTATCATCTGGTTTATCCTTGCAGGAATAGGTGTGATTTCCATTGGTGTTGGTGGTAGGGAATTAAACTACTCACTTGGTTCAGATGATAAGAGTGGAATCATAGTAAGCCTTATACTTCTAGCGATAGGGATAACTTGTATGGGACTCATCGCATATTTCTATGAAAGAAAATAATTTTTACCAGGTTCCTTTTTCATAGATTAATAAGGGTTTAGAATTTTCATCACGACTTAGAGATATTAGATAAGCATGAAATATTCTTTGGACTATAGTATTTTGCTTGTTCAAATTAGCATAGATTGGTATCTCTTTTTGATTTGTAGAGATAAGTAAACTTGGTTTTGGATTGGATGTATATTTTTTATATCCTGGCACAATATTATTGTGCATATCAAGCATATCTCTGTATTTATTATCTCCTTTAATATCTATAAAGCCTTCATTATCAATAAGTTCCACAAGCGTGAATCTTGATCTTAATTTATCAAAGTTATCAATATCTGATATAGTAGCTTGAAATATTTCTTTATCAAGTTCATTTTTGAATCTGTCAGATGCTGTGTGACCAGCTCTTCCTCTTATCAAAAAATTATTTTCTCTAAGAAAATCAACATCTTTTTTTAATACATATGCGTGGATTGCCATAGAAAAACCTCTTTTCATATCACTAATTAAATTTATTCCTTCAATACCTTGAAATCTTTTATCAGATGGGTTCTTTTCTTCACTTCTTTCAATAATTCTTCAAGTTCCTTTGAAGTGAACTCTATTAATCCGCTTGTGTTTCTTCCTTTGAAACCAATTGCGATTGTCTCATCTTCAGGATGGAAGAAGTCTTCATTTATCATAACTTCTTTGATAGTTCCTTTAGATTCAAGTCTGATCTGCCCATCTGAGCCTTGATTCAATACTTTTATTTTCATAAAATGATGTATATCAAATTAATATTTAAATGTTTTTATTAAATAGTGACAAAACAATTCATTTATAAATCTGTAAAACATGCAAGGTTTATGGTGATAAAAAAGTTCAAGAGAAGATTCAAGGAACACTTCGATGAAGTATTAAGGACAAAAAGAGGTCTACGAAGCATAGCAATAGGTTTTGCAATCGGCACTTTCATAACTATTCTTCCAACACCAGGATTCAATATACTTCTTGGATTATTGATAATCTTGATATTTCCAAAGGTTAGCAAATATGCCCTTTTCACTGCTTTTTTTGTATTCAATGGAATAGTAAAAACTCCTATCTATATAGGTGCAATATATTTTGGAAAATTGATCCTTAATGACGGTTTCAAGATAATTTGGGATGGAAGCATACTCAACACAACAATGATGCTCAGTAAGCCATTCATTATAGGGATTCTTATTCTTGATGCTATAATAACTGTATTATCATATCATGCGGCGTATCATACTGTTAAAATATATAGAAGAAGATTAAAAGATAAACATGAAAATTGAGGTTATTACAAGGATAAAACCTAAACCTATAGCTCCAACTGCTGCTTGCTTATCAGGAGGATAATTTTTGATCTTTTCAATAAGTTTCTTAGTGTTTTCAGGAAGATTCTTTACCCAAACTTGAAATTCTGCCCACCATTTCTTCATATTTTGAGGGAGGTCATTTAGCCATTTATTGAAATCATTTGACCATTTTTTCATATTTTCTGGCAAATCATTGAAGAATTTCTTTACTTTTTCCATGACTTCATTAAAATCTATATTTTTTGCCATAAACATTTTATGAACTAAATGATTTATAACATTTTCTAATCTACTCAAGAATATATTTTTTTATTAATCAATGGGGCAAGTGCACAGATTATTCCAGGATAGTACAGATCTTTTCGATGCAATACTCCATTTGTTAAAAAAGCACTAGCGCCACCTTTCTGCTTAGAATTAGAATTGCTGGATAAGTCATCAATAACATGGCCAAGCTCTTTTCCATTAAATAATTCTTTAACAATCTTTTTTGGAGTCTCAAAATGAGATGAAAGACCTACGCCTTCATTGCCAGAAGAATCTAATACTACGATGCAACCGTAAGAAAACCACTTATCTTGCTTCTTATCCATTCCTCCTTCAATACCGACAAAGAAATCAGCATCGTTTTCTTTTCTCAGGTTTAAAACCCTGTTTCTTGCTCCTTGAAGGGTTTCATCATAATCCTTTGGTTGATCACTGACGTCACTCTCAACACTTATTCCAATTACTTTCAATTCTTTAAAATAGTTTGAGAACGCTGCTTTTACAGCTTCTATCTTAATAGGGTTTTTTGAACCGACAATAACTTTAACCATAAGACTTCTATTAATTATCTAATTATAAAATTTTCTGTACTTCTGCACTATCCTTAAAAGCAATTTTTTTATATGAATTATAAATACTAATAACTTATGAAAGTGCTATTTTTTGCAGACAGCCACTCAAACAAGGCAGATATAATGAAAGTTATAGAAAAATCCAAAAAGGCAGACCTTGTGGTATGTCTTGGTGATGTGACTTTTTTTGAGCACGCACTAGATCTGATCTTAGAAGACCTTGACACAATCGGCAAAACTGTTTTGATGCTTCCTGGAAATCATGAGGATGAAGAAACATTAAAAGAATTCTGCAAGAAAACAAAGCATGTAAAGTATTTCCATAAGGATTTGATGGAAATAGAAGGAATAACTTTTTTCTCATATGGGGCTGGGGGATTTCTTATTGATGATCCAGAATTTGATGAAGTTGTTGTACATTTTCAAAGAGAGCTTGTCGAAGCAAAAAAACTGATCCTTTTAACGCATCAACCACCTTTCAATACAACTATAGATATTGTCCATGGCAAGAATGTTGGGAACATGAACATAAAGGATTTCATAAAAGATTACAAGCCTCTTTATGCACTAAGTGGTCATTTACATGAGCATTTCGGAAAAAAAGACAAGATTGGAGATACAATAGTTTTGAATCCTGGACCGAAAGGTAGAATTATCAAACTTTAATTTATTATCTATTGGATAGTGGTATAAATAATAATCTTTATATATTTATTTTCAGTTCTAAAAAATATGAGAAAAGCAGTAATTAAGCTTGAGCAACCAGGTTTTGGTGAGTATGGGAACATTTCAGATTATGCATTTCATGCAGGAAATGCTCATTATAATAAAGTCAACAATGTCTCAAAGTTTAAGTTTGTTAGACTTGCTAAAAATATGTTTAGGCCTTTTCATCTAAAATTAGAAGAGATAAGAGATAAAATAGAAATTACAACCACCATCGAAAAAAGGCTTTACTCAGCAATTGAAGAAGGAGGTTTTGAAAGAAAATTCTCAGATGAAACTCCTTTAGAATTTATAATATGTGAAGGTCAAGATTTGGATGATGTACTTGCAAAAAAGAATTATCTTATAGATAAGCTTGATGGCATACTTCATGAATATGATCCTAAATTAAACTTTAGGTATGATTTATTATTAGAGCTTTATCCTGGGAAAAAATCATAGGATAAAATTCTTTTTGTTCTCAATCAATGCTTTGATTCCGGGAAGCTCATTTCCTTGGATCATCTCAATACTTGCACCGCCACCAGTACTTACATGGCTGAACCTTTCATCAAGCCCGATGTGACGAACAGCGCTAGCAGTGTCACCGCCGCCAACAATAGTTTTAGCAGAGGTGTTTGTGATTATCTTTGCAAGTTCTTTAGTTCCATTGTCATAAGGTGGAACTTCAAACACGCCGACAGGTCCATTCCAAAATATTGTCTGTCCAGTTTTTATCATGTTAGAAAAAAGTTGAATTGAATCAGGACCAATATCAAGACCTATAGCATCTTTAGGAATGTTTTCAGCCTTAACAACCCAATTCTTACTATTTTCACTAATCTCATTACTTACAACAATATCAGTTGGTAGAACAATTTTCCTATTATAGAGCAAATCTTTTGCGGTTTGCAATTGCTCATCCTCAACCAAGCTTTTACCAATTTCTAAACCTTTAGCTTTTAGAAAAGTAAAAACTATCGCTCCACCAAGAAGTAAAACATCAACTTTGCTAAGAAGGTTTTCAATCATCTTTATCTTATCGCTAATCTTTGCACAACCAAGAACAGCAACAAAAGGTCTATCAGGAATTTCAAGGCTTAGCATTTCGACCTCTTTTTCAACCAAGAAACCTGCAACGCTAGGCAAATATTTGGTTATTGCATCAACTGACGCATGGCTTCTGTGACATGTGCCAAAAGCATCATTAACATAAATATCAGCATAACTAGCTAACTTTTTTGCAAACTCCTCCCTGTTTTCTTTCTCACCAGGATTGAACCTAAGGTTTTCTAAAAGAATAATTCTTGAATCAGGCAATGTTATGTCAACAGAGTCATCAACTTTTATAACCTCAACACCAAGCAATTGCTGCAATCTGCTCGCAACCCTATTCATCTTCAAGATATCTATGACAACTCCTTTTGGTTTTCCAAGATGGCTCATCAAAACAACTTGCTTTGCACCGTTGTCAAGAAGATACTTGATTGTCGGAAGACTTTTCTTTATCCTGAAATCATCAGTGATGTTTCCCTCTTTGTCAATTGGGACATTAAATTCACATCTAACTATAACTTTCTTCCCTTCAACTTTCAATCCATCTAAAGTATAAAAATCCATAATACAATCTTGATTTAACTCCTTTTTATAATTTTCCACTGGACAATTTACCCACTGGACATTGTCATTTGAGGTTTATAAAGAAAAAAGAATCCTATTCTTTTTAGGTGATATAAAATGATAGATACGACACATAAAACAATCGAAGAATTATTCTACAAACAGATCAGAAATCTCTCTGTTAAGCGCCTCGACAGAGGGATAGATCTGGTCTTTAGTGACGCGTGGTTATGATGGATGATCAAAAGGGCGATTTCCTGGATTGGAGCAACTATAAAGAGAGGATCGATGAAATAGACAATGATAATTTCAGGAAATCCGTCCGTCGAGAGAACCAGAAGAGAAAAAACTTTTACAATGAATTAGAGAGTAATTCAAGCATTTAATTATTATAAACCAATAATTAAATAAATAACCCTTCTTTCTTTTTCAATCAATGGTACTAGATAAGCTAGGAGATTCACTAAAAAACACTCTTTCTAAGATAGCTAAAGCTGTATTTGTCGATGAGAAACTCATAAATGAATTAATCAAAGATATCCAAAGAAGCTTACTGCAATCAGACGTCAATGTCAAGATGGTTTTTGAATTGACAAAAAGGATAAAGGAAAGAGCTTTGGACGAAAAGATTCCTAGTCTATCAAAAAAAGATCATATTGTAAATATCGTTTATGAAGAGCTTACAAATTTTCTTGGTGGCGAAGGTCATAAGATTGATCTTTCAAAAAAACCATACAAGTTGATGCTTGTTGGACTTTTTGGTAATGGTAAAACAACAACTGCAGGAAAACTAGCAAAATTCTTTACAAAAAGAGGAAAAAAAGTTGCACTTATTTCAACAGACACTTGGAGGCCTGCTGCTTTCAAGCAATTAGAACAATTAGGTAAAAGCATAAATGTTCCAGTATTTGGTGACCCAAAACAAAAAGATCCAACTAAAATATACAAGGATAACGAGAAAGAATTAAGCAAGTTTGACGTTGTAATAATAGATACAGCAGGAAGAGACAGCTTAAATGATGAATTGATCGATGAGATCGATAACATCAATAAAATTGTGAAACCTGACGAATCATTCCTTGTAGTAGGTGCTGACATCGGTCAAGCAACAGAAAAACAAGCATTAATGTTCCATGAGAAATGCGATATTACAGGTGTTATAATCACAAAGATGGAAGGTAGTGCTAAAGGTGGTGGTGCTCTAGCAGCTTGCTCAGTAACTGGCGCAAGCGTTCGTTTCATTGGTATTGGAGAAAAGATCGATGACCTAGAAGAGTTTGATCCGAAACGTTTTGTTGGTAAGCTTCTTGGAATGGGAGACTTAGAAGGACTTCTTGAAAAAGCAAAGGAAGCAATCGATGAAGATAAAGCAAAAGACTTAGGTAAGAAATTTCTAAAAGGCGAATTTAATCTTATCGACATGTATGAACAGATGGAGTCTGTAAAGAAGATGGGATCTTTGAGCAAGATAATGAATATGATTCCTGGAATGGGAAACATGAAGATACCTAAAGAAGCATTAGATGTCCAGCAGGAAAAAATGGAAGTTTGGAAATTCATCATGGATTCATGTACAAAAAAAGAGCTTGAAGACCCTGAAATTATTAGTGGTACAAGAATTGAACGAATAGCAAATGGTGCTGGAGTTCCTGATTCAGAAGTACGAAGCCTAATGAAACAATATAAACAATCAAAGAAGATGATGAAGATGTTCAAAGGTGGAGACATGAGTGAGAAAGGCATGGAAAAAATGATGAAACGAATGGGCAAAGGTGGCATGCCTAAAGGGTTTAAATTCTAAAAAATTAAAATGTCTTATGATGATTTGATTGATGTTGTTGATGATAATGATGAAGTAATTGATACTAAAACAAAAAAAGAAGTGATGGAACAAGTTCTGCCTCATAGAGGGGTTAATATTATTTTATTTAATTCAAAAGATGAAATATTTGTCCATCAAAGATCCTTAGATAAAAAAGCTTATCCAGGTTATTGGGCTTTTCTTTTTGGTGGTTTTGTTGATGCTGGAGAAAGTCATGATGAAGCAGCTTTACGGGAATTAGAAGAAGAATCAGGTATCAAGGCTGATAAGTTAGAATTCTTAAAATATTTTAGGTATCAAACAAGGAGTGATGACTGGTTTGGTAAACTTTACAGATTAATTTCTGATGAAAATGTCAAAATCCAAGAAGAGGAAATCGAGAAAGGTTTCTTTATTCATTTATCTGAATTGGATGATTTTATCAAGAATAATAAGATAGAACCATCAAACAAATATATGTATAAAGATTTTAAAGAATTGATAATCAATTAATTTCCTTCTATAATAATATTCTTTGCACCAAGATCAATCAATATTTCTTCAATAGCTTTTTCCATTGGTGGAGGTCCACAAACAAAGATAAAAGAATTTGTTAGTTCTTCTTCGCTAATGTTTTCTTTTAAGAAACTTTCATCAATCCTTTTTCCTTCATTAGAAACTACAACCTTATCTACATCTTCAGTTATCATCTCATCTTTTTCTTTTACTGAATAGAAAATCTTGAAATTTGTATTATGTTTTTCTTTATCTGAATATTTCTTCATGGATAAGTAAGGGGTTATTCCTGTGCCTCCTGCAATAAAAATGATATTTTTTCCATAATGCTCAGGTTTATAAGATAAGCTACCAAGAGGGGCTTCAATATCTAATGATTCGCCTATTTCTAATTTTTCAAGTTCTGTAGTAAAAACACCGACTTTTTTTATTAAAAATTTGATATTTTCACCCTTGGGAGTTGAAGCAATAGTAAAAGGTCTAGAAATCCCAGCAGTATTAGAATTCTTATTATTGAACATCAAAACATAATTCCCAGGGAGAAAACTAAATTTTTCACTTGGTTCAAAAACAAATTTAAAAATATCTTTAGCAACTTTTTCTTTTTTTATTAATTTAATTTTATAATAATCACTCATATAGTATCTAATCACATATTCATTATTAAAAGTTTAGTTTATTTTAGTAAAATTTTATCAAAACATATTTTTATAAAGAGAAGGGATTTACTAAAAATAAGAGACATTCGTAATGATGTTGGGATTTTGTTAATTTAAGATTTTAATGTGATTTTTTTACTGTTTCTAAAAACAAATCAGTGATAATATGAGAAGAGAAAATAATCGAAATAGGGGAGATTCTAGAAGAGGAGAAGGATTTGATAAGCAATTTGGCGGATCAAACAGACATTTTAATAATGTGCAAAGAGAAATGCATAAAGCAACTTGTTCTGATTGCAAGCAAGAATGCGAAGTACCATTTAGACCAACAGAAGGAAAACCAGTATATTGTAGAAATTGCTTTAGTAAACATAGAGAGGATAGGTTCTAAAAATGGGAAATAATATATGTGAAAGCTGTAAAAGTACAAATATACGATCAAGAACCAATCATAGTCATGGTAAAAATTCTAAATCCACAACTACTTGGATGTGCAAAGAATGTGGTTCAACAAATATAAAGGCAATAACTCAAAATAAGAAGTTCAAAAGAAGATAATTTTAGTACAATTAAGTAAAATTTATAAAGCACTCCTTTTTTCTTATTTGTTGCATGTTAGACGAATTTTCAAACCAGGTAATAAAAACAGATTTTAGTAAGATATACGGACAAAGCGAGCTTAAACACGACCTAAAAAGTGCTCTATTAGCAAGAAGGCACGTTATAATAGTAGGTCCTCCAGGAGCAGGAAAGACAACAATAGCAAAAAATGTTGCTGACTTGATGCCAAAAAGAGTTCTAAATGATTGCAATTTTCATTGTGATCCAAAAAACCCTGTCTGTCCAGAATGCAAGACTAAAAGCATGGAGACAAAGGAATTTGAAGGAGATGATCTTTTTATAAGGGTTCAAGGTAGTCCAGATTTGACAGCTGAAGACTTACTTGGGGATATTGATCCAATAAAAGCATTAAAATATGGGCCTTTAAGTGTTGAAGCATTCACGCCAGGAAAAATATTTAGAGCAAATAATGGGATATTATTTTTTGACGAAGTAAATAGGTGTAGTGAAAAATTACAAAACGCCATGCTTCAAGTATTACAAGAGAAAAAAGTAACTATAGGTAGTTATGAGTTCGATTTCGATGCTGATTTCATATTTATAGGGACAATGAACCCTGAAGATGAAAGCACTGAAACATTAAGCCATGTTTTCCTTGATATATTTGATCTAATCTATATGAATTATCCAAAGAAGATAACAACTGAGATGAACATAGTAAAAACCTATGGTAATAAGTTGGGTGTTGAGTTTCCAGTGAAACTTCTTCATCACACTGTTGAGTTCGTAAGAGAATTAAGGGATGATAAAGATCTTGAAAAACATCCAGGTGTTAGAGCAAGCATAGGTCTTTATGAAAGAGCGCAAAGCAACGCGATTTTAAGGGGAAGTGAGAAAGTATCTTATGAAGATATACATAAAGCTGTTCAAAGCGTTATTAGTCACAGGATAAAACTAAAACCAAGTGTTAAATACTTGACTAGTCCTACTGATTACATCAAGGAGAAATTCGAAACATATGCTAAAGTTAATGATATGAGTAATTCTGAAAACGAAGAGGGTGACGCTCCCTGAAGACTTTGAATTAGAAACCGACGAGAAAGTAAATGTTCCTCCACCGAGAGATATGGATAAAAGTGAGGAGAAAACTTGGAAGCTTGACAGTCAGTCTGAAGAAGATAAACTAATGAAAAGTGTTCTTGAAAATGATAAGAATGAAATAGATGATGGGCAAGTAATAACTGATAGTATCAACCAAGGTATGGGGAGCTTCACACCGGATGTCATGTTTGATAAGATGGTCCAAAACTATAAGCAAGCAGAACAGATATATGGGGAAAGCATGGTTCGAGCTCTTAGTGGATATGATCCAAGTTATGTCGAAAAAAATATTGTTATTCCTGAATTTAGAAGAGAAGTTGAGAAAAGGATAAAGGAAAAATTTGATGATCTTAGACGAAAAGGTTTGGTTGACAGAGAAGGGAATATTCTAGAGAAAGGTTATGAATTAAGTAGTCTTGTAATGTATGCTCAAGAGCTTGATAATCTGAAGACAAGTGGTTTTCTTGGAGAGAGACCTAATAAGAAAGATAGTATCTATGGTGAACGTAATAATATAAAGAACTATAAGTCTGAAGATAGATTTAAGGATATTGATATCAAGAAAAGCGTAAAGACTGCTATAAGAAGAGGTCACTCTGAACTCACTAAAGATGATCTAAAAGTTTTCACAAGACAAAATAAGGCAAGCACAGAAATAGTTTACGCTATTGATGCTAGCGGAAGCATGAAGGGTGACAAGATAGGTATGAGTAAAAAGGCTGGAATCGCACTCGCATTCAAAGCTATTGAGAAAAAAGATAAGGTTGGAGTGGTTGTTTTTGGTAAAGAGGTTAAGGAAAAGATTTATCCAACAAAAGATTTTATGAGTATTTTACGAAGTCTTGCAAAAGTGAAAGCATCAAGCGAAACAGATTTAGCTTTGACAATTGGTGAATCAGTTGAGATGTTTAGTCCAGGAGACATGACAAAACACTTGATGCTGATAACTGACGCGATGCCAACAGTGGGTCTTGATCCTGAAAAAGAGGTTCTTGGAGAGGTTGCTAAAGCAAAAGCTGCAGGTATAACTGTGAGTATTGCAGGAATAAACCTTGATGGTGTTGGAGAAAAGCTTGCTAGAAAGATAAGTGATGTTGGCGAAGGAAAATTCTATCTGATAAAAGACTTGAAGAATATGGATAAAATAATCTTAGAGGATTATTATAATGTTTACTGAGTTTTAGTTATGTAAGTCTCCTTGATAACCATTCCGAAATGCATTATTCTTGAGATAGGATTAGATAATAATTCGCTTAAATAATCTTGGAAGTCCTTATTTGAAATTGAAGAACCATCATTTTTTATTACAAAAGTTCCTTTAATATGGTAAGATAATCCTTTTGCTATCCCTTCTAGAGTATCTTCTTTATCTATAAATTGGGATTCAGCACATTTTAGGATAGTCTTTATCTCCAGTTGAGTTTTATCCTCTTCATTTATAATATTTTTTTCGATTGTATATAATACTGGAGAAATTTTCATATTTTCTTTATATTCTTCAACAAATATGGCAAAAGGCATTGGGATGATTACTTCATAACCTCGAACAAAAAATTTAAATTTATTACTCATAAATTCTATAAATTATTTATATATAAAAAAATTTCTATAAAAAAGAAAAGGAAGGGTTTATTCTTCAAACCCAAATTCTTCCATTAATTCTTTGTAGTCTTCTAAACTTACTATTGCCATGGACTTCACCTCAATTTTTTTATTGATTTTTTTTGAGTATTTCTGCCCTTTCTACCAAACCCAGTATACATTTATGTATATTAGTATAGGTGCAGTTATATATAAATGTTTCGAATTTAATAACTTTTAGAATTATAAATTAAATAAAAAAAGTAAAGTAAATATTAAAAAAAGAAAAATTTTTTTTTCTTCTTTTTTCTTTCTTTTTCTTCACCAAGCTTTTTGTATGTCAAGAAGATAACAAGTGCAAGTTCAAGGAAAAGAACTATTGGCTTCATATACCTGCTTAAATCTTGATAATACATGGCGGTTCCAAGGAAAATATTGAACAAGCCTCCAAGCATAAAACCAGTACCTATCCATTCATTTATTGGATTTGTTAAAGGGAGATTTATGCCTAAAACTATAGCTATTGCTCCAAGTATAGATAAAAAAATAAAACCATAATAATATCTTTGATCTCTAGCTTCATCATAATCTTCGTTGCAATAATAGTTTATGTCACAGTATCCATTTTCTATGCTTTGTTTCTCAACTGGAACCCGAACATCATAATTTGTCCATTTACCTCCATAAGCTTCACACTCACCTGACCCATTTATTGATTGGTAAAATTTATCTTCACAATAGTCATTCCATTCAATATTTGGGTAGAATGCTTCAAAAAGCGCAAAGCTAAATAGTGTAAAAAGTATTGCCACTGCAAGTATAACAAAAATTTTTCTTATATCAAATGCCATTCATTAATATATTATGATTAACTATTTAAATCTTTTTTTTAAAACAAACATTATGGATCTTAAAAAAGTGAGTGTTTCAGTATCTTTAATAGGTCTCATATTATTATATCTAATATTTCTAAACAGTGAGATTCCTAGAATCGAACCAGGAAATATAGACGAGACACATATTGGGAAAACTCTCCAAAGCAAAGTAAGGGTTAGTAGTGTCAAATATTATAATGAAAGTTTCACAATATATCCAAAAGAGTACAAATTCAAGATAACAGGCTTTGAAAAGCTAGAAATTGCTTTGGAAGAAAATCAATTAATAGAGTTTACTGGAAAAGTTGACGAGGACAAGTATGGCCTTGTTATAATGGTGGATGAATTAAAAATATATTGATTTAATTAAGGTTTTATCGCGACTGTACTAGCGCTTTTACGACCAAATATTGGTCCATCCACCACTTCAAAACCTGCTTCTCTCATATTATTCCGTATCCAGGTCGCACAACTATAAGTTGTAAGCTTTGCACCTTTTTTCATGACCCTAAACATTTCATTGAAAACTTCTTTTGACCAAAGTTCGGGGTGTTTTCCCGGACTGAAAGGGTCAAACAATATTGCATCAAAATACTTATTTTTTAATTTTTTAGCTTCTTCTAATCCATCACCCAAAATAATATTTACATTATTGTTCTCTCTATCATTTAATGTATCAAGAACAGCAGATTTAATTTTCTCATAAGATTCATCATATTTTGGAGGCTTATTATCAAGAATTTCTTTTAGTATTCCTTTGTCTTTTTCAATACCTACAATTTGTATGTCTTTAACTAATTCAATTGCTAAAAGACTATTATATCCAAGACCAAAACAAAAATCAAGAACTTTATCACCACTTTTTATATCTGCAGGCTCAACATATTTTACTCGTGCCTCATCCATCGCACCGACAGTGATGCTGTGATATGCTTCACCAAATTTCGGATTGAAATAGGTAATTGAACCATCTGCAGTTTCAATCTTTCTTAATTTTTCCATATTTCCTTGTGCAGAGGATATATATAAAAAACTTCCTTAATAAACAGCGACAAATATTCAAAACATTTATATATGGATGACAATTCCTTCAATTTACACACGAGGTGTAAAATAATATGGAAGCATCAAGACCATTAGACGCATTAAACAGTTCAAGAAATAAAAGAGTAATTGTAGAACTAAAAAATAACAGGCAATACGTTGGAGTATTGAAAGCATTTGACATTCACATAAATATCGTCCTAGAAGAAACAGAAGAAAAAGTTGATGGCGAACTAAAAAGAAAACTTGGAACTGTTTTTATTAGAGGAGATACAATCACAATAATAAATCCAGCTTAAGTGATATAAATGAGTAAAGGAACAGCAAGTCAAGGAAAGCATTCCAAAGGGAAAACCCACATCATGTGCAGAAGATGTGGAGGACATACCTATCATAAGACTAAAAAAGTTTGCTCGTCATGTGGCTATGGAAATGGTCCAAAGATGAGAACCTATACTTTTACAAAGAGCAAATAAGCTCTTATTCTATATTTTATTTTTATTGGTTTGATTCATTTCTATCTAAAATCTATAAAACTATTAAACTACTTATTAGTGATAACAAAAACAAAATGTTTATATATGTTTAAATTTACCAAAATATATGGTAAAAGAAAAAGTAGGCATCATTTCTGATGTCCATAATTATTTTCAAGCATATGGTGACGCTTTTAGAAGATTTCAAGATGAAGGAATAAAAAAAGTAATACTTAATGGGGATATATGTGATTCTCAACGTACTTTAAAAGATAGTCAAGAAATGTATGCTAGGATATTCAGCTTTCTATCACAAACAGGGATGGAAGTGATGGTACAACCAGGAAGTCATGAGACATATGGCTCATATAAACCAGTGATTGATCATTTTTCAAGCAAGTATTCAAATCTTATAGATCTTTTAGAAACTGATAAAGTGAAAATAGGAGGAAGTGATGTTCTATTTATTCCTGGTTCGGATTGGAATGCAGGTGGCGAATTCTATTTTCAAGTTTCAGATGATTTAGAAACAGGAACTTACATAAAAACTTCTAAAGGATTGGTTCCAGCAAATTATGGTTTTTACTTTGATCTTCATGTAAATTCTAAGGATCATCGAGATTTTATGGATGAGTTTAAACCTATTGAGGGCTTTTTATCCTATAAGAATCCAAAAGATATAATAAAGCATGTTAATGATTCAGAAAAGACTGTGGTTGTATGTCATGTTCCAAGAAGATTTGATAATCTAGAAACAGGAGTTGATATGGCTCATTTTCATGAACAAAGAGCATATCATAGAGATTTTAGAAATGATTTTAACAACTTCACATATACTGAGATAAGTGTTGTTCCCGGAGTTATTCCAAGAAAACAAATAGAAGCTCAAGGAATAAAAACTTTTGGATTTGGTGTTTCAGATGATGAGATTCTAGATGAAGCAGTAAGTCTTATGGAAAAAGAAGCTCAGGAAAAAGTTATGATTTCAGTCGAGAGAAAAGCTAATAGGGGAAATGTTGGTTTAAGAGATCTTTATTCTGAACTAGGAATAACTAAAGCTGTAAGTGGCCATTTCCATGAAAGCAGTCATCGAGCAACGGATAATCAAGGCAATCCTTTAGTCCAAGGAGAATTTCATAATGAGTTATTTTGGAATTCTGGTTGTTTAGATAATAGCAAATATGGTATTATAACTTTTGATGAGAATAAGATTTCCTATCAAAACATAAATTTATGATTATTTTATCTTAGTGACCACAAAATTTAATACAATTAAATTTTTATATTAATATGAAATCTTATTTTCTAATTTGAAAGTAACAACATTAAATAATTTGTGTAAGGACTCTGATTTTAAAGCTGGATTAGCACTAGCTGGAGAGATATCAAATGCTACAAATTTTGAAACCTTATTTGAAGTATTCTATGATCCTCTACTTGGATTTAGTTTCTCAAAAGATATAATAATTGGTGATGAAGATATGGTCACACCACCCTATGTCAGCCAGTTTTGGTGCTGTGGGGAGATGAGAGTCATGCAGGACTATGCTTATCATAAAGGTGTTGATTATATTCCTGAACTTGCATTTGTTCTCAATTTAAGAAAAGACCTTGATTACTTAGAATTTGTAAAAAAACAAGAGGTATTTTATCAGGGGCATAGGAAAAGTTTTCCTTCAATTAAGGGTGAAGATAGATGCGGTTTTCGTGTCCTCACCATGCATACTCACACTAATTCAACATATCCTTCTCCTTCTGAAGCAGATTATGACATCCATCTCGAACAAGAAAATCATGATTGTACAGCAAATCTTGGAATAATTGAGATGATACTTGCAATTAACAACAATCCTGATATTGAAGATCTTGCACTTTTCATGCAAAGAAAACCAGGAAACACGAATGAGGTAAGCTATAGTGAATTGATTGATGGTCTTGATAGATATTTTGAGAATAGACATGTGTCAAAGCATTTTCCTTATTTAGCATCTTATCAAGTAATTCATTCAAGAGGTGTAAGCCATGAGTCTGGTGCCCAATTATCAAGATTTGGTTTTCAGAAGCCTTGGTGGTATACTCCTTATAATGAAAGAAATAAAAATATATAACTTATTTTTCTATTTTATCTTAGCACCGCACATCTGACAGAAATTAGCAGTACTATAATGTTTTGTCTGACACGCATGACAAGCAACAATTGTGGGGTGATGATTATCCATAGGACTATTGTGGTTCTTGAATTGCTTAACCTCTTGAGGGTGCATCATTTTAGGATTTTTTTTCTCTTTAGTTTTTTCTTCTTTCTTATCTCTAAAGAACAAGAAATAGATTCCAAATTTTATAATTCCATAGCCAAAAAATATTAATCCAATATAGAGAAATAATGTGAATTTGCTATCCTTATTCAATGAATTCATATAAAAACTAATAGCAGAAACAAAAAGTCCAATAATTATCTGACTAATGCCTTTACCTCTCATAAAAATAATTTGAATAAAAAGAGTATATAAAACTTATCAAAAAGAAATATTATTTCTTGCTGATAACCTTAACACCATTCATATAAGGCCAAAGAACTTCGGGGATGTGGATGTTTCCTTCCTTATCTTGGAAATTCTCAACAATTGCAACAACTGCTCTACTTGTAGCAATAGCAGTGCTATTCAATGTATGAACCTGTTTGTTGCCTTCAGGAGTCCTATACTTGATATTAAGTCGTCTGCTCTGGTAATCTGTGCAATTACTGCAACTAACAACTTCTCTATAAGCATCTTGAACAGGATACCATACTTCTATGTCAAACTTTTTTGCAGCAACAGTTCCCATGTCACCCGTGCAGACATTAACAACCCTTCCATGAAGACCTAAGCTTTTGAAAAGCTCAAGCGCGTTATTGAATATCTCATCAAAATAAGTATAGCTATCCTCTTGATTGCAAAGAACTATCTGCTCAATCTTATTGAACTGATGAACCCTAAATATTCCTTTCTGATCCTTTCCGTGAGCACCAGCCTCTTTTCTAAAACAAGCACTGATACCAGCATTCTTTATAGGGAGGTCTTTAGCATCAAGAACTTCATCCTTAAACCTTGCAGTCATAGGATGTTCGCTAGTAGCTATCAAGTAAAGATCCTCATCTTCAATCTTATACATGACTTCCTCAAAATCGTCCAAGTCAGTGACTCCTTCGTACGCTTCACGGTTCATCATGAAAGGAGGATAAACAATCCTAAAACCTTTACTATTCATGAAATCGATAGCATATTTTTGTAGTGCAAAATCAAGCATTGCAAGATCTCCTTCTAAAAAATAAAATCTTGCGCCTGAAATCTTTGCTGCTCTCTCAAGATCGACAGCACCTATCTGAGGTAAAAGATCAACGTGGCTAATAAGTTCAAAATCATGCTTTGGCTTATCATTAAAAGTACTAACTTCAATATTCTCTTCATCACTAGCACCGATTGGGACAGATTCGTGAAGGATATTTGGCAAAGCCATAAGATTATATCTGATAGTTTTGAAAAGGATATCAACACCTTCCTGTATCTCAGCAATCTTTTCAGGAATAGCCTTAACTTCCTCAAGGATAGGCTTTATATCGCCGCCTTCTTTTTTAACCTGGTTTACCTGTTTTGAAAGCTTATTACGTTCAGCCTTTAATGCTTCAACTTTCTTTAGCTCTTCTCTCCATTCAGAGTCAAGCTGTATGGTCTTATCAAGAAGCTTAAGCTTCTCACTATCATTTCTCTTCTTTAAATCATCTCTTATAACTTTAGGATTTTCTCTCAATAATTTTATATCTAGCATGATAGAAAGAAATATTTGGAACTATTATTTAAATATTTACATAAGATTATACAAAAAGATAGAAAATGAATTTAATTTGGACATGAGATATTCCCAAAAATTAGAAGTTTTCATATTTATGCTTGTTGAAAATTCTTGAGAAAATTTGTTTCCTGTATTGTATTCATAAGTAACGAGAAGTTTAATATCATTTTTTCCGATATTAAGATCACTTCCTTCTAATATTAATTGAATAATTTTTGAGTCCTCAAAATCATCGACACGATTTGATGATGATTGCCCATTATATTCTATGATAACTTCCATGTTTGAAGGCTTTGATAAACTTGTCCTTTCAATCTCAAAACTGATTCTTGTAGATTCACTAAAAAGAAGCGTGTCGCTGTACTCCCCCCATGAAACATCAACTTGAGGGTTATCAAGAACAAGCAGTTGGGTAAAATAAGATTTGGTAAGCTCACCTTTTTTCAACAATATAAGAAGAGGATATGCCCCTGCGGATTCATAAGATCTTTCAAAATAGAAATCTCCTTTAACAGGCTTACATTCATCATCTAAACAAGCAGTAAGCCCTTCTAAATCTTCCGTTGAACATGAGATATTATTTTTCTCACCAACCATGATGCTTGATTTAGAAACACAATCCAATTTTACATCAAGCAACATCTCATTTTCATTCAATGATTCAATGTAAAGATCAACCATTTCTTCATCCATAATGATAAATTTTTGAGAAACAAATATTGAAGTCTCATATGAATTACCATAATTATCATATGCATTAAAAGGGAAAGTGTAAATGCTATCCTTATTAAGATTTGTTGGAAATCTTATCTTCCAAGCTATCTCTTTTGTTTTTTTTGGCTTCAATATAACATATTTTACTTGGTCTTCAATACCTGTTTCTTTAGTGCCTACAAGTTCAACCTTGAATGTACGATATTCATTAAATAGATTGGATATTTCAGCACTCACAACTGCATATGATCCAAAACCAACTTCATCTTTCAAAGTATCTAATTCAAAAGATAATCCTGAGCTTGTCTTTCCATATTTCTCAAGAACTTCAATATCATTATCAGGTATATTTCCTTGGATATCAACTCCTGAACTAAGCCATTCATAATCAATACTTGATTTATCGCTATCAATACTTTCCTTTAATTTTATGTGGCTAGCATCAACGAAACCATATTGTCCATATGTGGGGTCGAAAGGAACCCAACCAAATTCGGGAAAATAAACTTCTGCCCAACCATGAGGTCCCCAAGGTTCAGTAAATTGCTCACTATTTGTATAGCTTATTCCGCTTACAAATTTTGCAGGGATACCTAGGCTTCTTAGTAGGCTTATGAAAAGATTTGTCATTTCATCACAAACACCTCGCCTGTTTTCAAGAACCCAGCTAGATGAAAGACTAGCTTCAGCAGTAGCGGTGGAAAGATCATAATCAATATTTTCATTGACCCAAATAGCAGCATCAAAAACAATGCTATAAAGGTCATCATTGCTTCCACGAATATCATTGGCAAGCTTTCTTATGTCTTCATTAATGTCAATAAGCTTGGTTGGATTCATATATTGTATGAATTCTTTATCGAGGTTAATTATGGGAAAAGACACTTCTTTTGTGACAGGAAAAAATTTTGATTCTGTTAACACAATATATTCAGAACTAAATTCTTCATTTCCTATGCTGGGATTATTCCAATTGAATGAGAGATAATCTCCTTCCTCAACACTTTTAGGTGAAGTGATATGAGAAACAATCTCCTGTCTATACGACGCTAATGGGAGATAAGATAATTTTACAGTGACATATTCAATTTGATAACTTGGTTTTGTTTTTATTATATCAAAACTTGATGATATAGTTAAATGTGTTTTTAGCTTATTAGCATAGATTATATCTTCAGCTTCATCAGCTAATGCAAAAGGTAAAAGAATAAACAACATTATCAAGAATAATCTTTTCATAATTTATCACTTGAACTAATCCTTTTTATATCTTTTGTGAGATATTAAATAATTTCTGTTAATTCTTTTTATATCTTTTCTAAAATATTATAAACCCTTCAAAATTTCGAATTATAAAGTGACAAAAAAAGAGTGTAGACACGAAGGATGTGTTTCCTGGATGAAACCATTAAACCAAGGATTAGTTGATGAAAAACCATTTCTATTTTGTAGGAAATGTCAAAGGTGGATAAGTATAAGATTTTAAGATCACACTTTTATTATGTGGTATGCAGTCTTGATTATTCCACCAGCTGAAAGAAGTATCATCAATATATTGGTTGTTTCTGTTGGTATCCCAATATCAAAAAAAGGCCTGTTCAAATAATAATTATATAATGACAGAAAAAAGAAAATTGCAAAGATAACAAGATATAATAGTAATGCTGGAATAATTCTTCTCATAACACTATTAAATAATAGTAAATATATAAAGTTTATCTTATCAGTTTTCAAGCATGTAAATCAATTGCTCAAGAATAAGTATGTGCTTATCTTCATCATCTTTGATTTCTTGGATTCTGACTTTTAATTCGGAGTTCTTGAAAAGTGCAACATCTTCCAAATAACTTTTTCTAGCAAGAATCTCAACTGCTCTAATCTCTTTTAATCGTTCTATAAATTCCGCCCTAGTAGTCATCTTCTCCATGATTCACCACCTTACTTATCATATGTGCAAAATAAGCAGCATGCTTTTCACTATCTCGAATTATTATCCTAAGGCTGCTATCAACTTTTTGCTTTTCAGAATTAGTCATATCCTCAATATTTTCAAGACTTGTAATAAAATAATTTGAAAGGTCAGAGACTAATTTGTCTTCATAATCTTTTTCTTTGTTTAATCTTTCAAGAGTCCATCTTAGATCCATATTTAATTCTTGGAAATCTTTCTTTATAAACTTGTGGTTATACTAATATCAATGCATCGCGTAGCTGCTTTCAGCAAGCATCATGACACCAATAATAAGTTTAATATTTAGAATAGTAAAGGGAAGAAAATAAACTATTCCTGGGATGATGAACAAAAGACTTGTAGTAACTTGTAAGATTCCAAGGTGTCCATTATGTATTTTTAAAAATATTAAGTTAGTGATCTGAAAAGCAATCATTGCAAGTGCTCCAATTAAGACTTTATCAACAAATAGATTCAATGAAAAAATATTTATCTCTTCAAGAATAATAAATATTGCTAAAGGAAGCATCAATAATGCGATAATCTTTTTTATCATATTATCTAAAAGGAATTTAAGGGTTTTTAAAATTAATGGAATGATTTGAATGGCGCTAACGCCCGGATTGTTTAAAGCTTTGCTTTGAACTTTGAAGAGCTTGACTCTTCATAACATGAACCGGGACGATTCAAATCCTTTTAGATTTCACATTTAATTTAATAAGAGAGAACGTGATTTCGCACCCGTAATTCTACCTGTAAATTGGGCATTTGTTGTCTGTGTTCTTGATTTTTTTTTGGCGGAGTGCTTGAAAAAGCACGTCAAGTTTTGCCATGATTAATAAATGGGTGCTTTCATTTAAATAGTTTCGCCAAGTAAAACGCCATTCTGGCTCGGCAAATGTATGTCCATAGAAAAATTTATATATTTTGTGGACATATATTATTATATGGTCTACACAGAAATACAAAAAAGAGGAAAAAAGAAGTATTTTTATTTGGCACACACTATCAATTTAGATTCTAAATATAAAAAAATTAGAGTATTCTTGGGTGTTGACCTTGATAAAACAAAATTAGAATATTTAATCACTAAGAAGAAAAAGCTTCTTGAAACTAAGATAAAACTATTTGAAAAACTTGAAAGAGAAACTTTTGAAATGAATATAGATTTTTCAAAGAATATATTATCTTCTAAACAAATTGAAAAAATTGTTGCACTTAAAGAAAAATATAAAGAAAAAATCAAACTTACTGATAAAGATGTTTTAAAAAAAGTTAGAGAATCGTTTCTAATAAAATTCACATACAATACAAATAAAGCTGAAGGTAATACAATCTCTTTAAAAGAGACTGAACTTATATTAAATAAAGGTATTGTCCCAAAATCTCATTCTTTGAGAGAAGTTTATGAAATTGAAAATACTGTAAAAGCCTATGAATATATTGAGACATACAAAGGGGAGTTAGATCATAAATTTATTTTAATGTTGCATGAACTTGTAACTAAAAATACTTTAGAAAATCCAAAAAATGAAGGTAAATATAGGAAAAAAGGTCAAAATGTAGCAATGATGGGTTCAAAATTTTATCCTCCTAAAGGAGGTAGACAAATAAAGCAACTCATTCAAGAAGTTATTGATAAATATAATAAGTCGAAATTATCTTTATTTGAAAAAACAATTCTTTTTCATTCTGCTTTCATATTGGTTCATCCATTTATTGATGGAAATGGAAGAGTTTCTAGATTAATTTTCAACTGGATGCTAATTCAAAATAATTTACCGCCTGTAGATTTTCCTTCAGAAGATCACATAGAATTTACAGACTTAATGGAAGTGTCAAGAGAGGGTGATTCAATACCTTTAACGGAATTTTTATTTGAAAGACTCATGAATTTATATGGGCACTAAATAGTTAATAGATTTGATGGACATATAAATCTTGCCTCATTAAAACGCCATTTCGGCTCGGCAAATAAATGTATTAGTTACTTTTATATAGTAGTTACATATTTTTACAGTATGGATAATTTGGTTTTTCATATAAAAAAGGCATTTTTAAGTCCTGAAGAATTTAATATTTCTCTAAATGAAGAATTAGGAGATTTAGTATTGGATGTTACTAACAAGAATTTAAATCCTATTGGTTTATATTTTAATAGAGAAATAATTTTAGAAAAATTAGATTATTGGAGTAATGGTTCATCACAAAAAAAAGGAAATTTTCAAGTTCTATCAAATCCAACTTCTCCAATTGAAAAGAGGGAAAAATTATTAGTTGCGAGATATTTAGAAAATTTATTGGGTGAATGCACTCATAGAGATTTTGAATATTTAAGAGAAAAACCTACAGAAATATCTCAAGAAGAATGGGCGATTATTGATTTTATAAAATATTTTGATCCAAATTACAAAAATATAGCATCGAGAAATGAACCTAACTATGATTCTATTCCCTTAATTAAAAAAGGTGTTCAAAAAATATTTCATAATTGGTCTAGTAGAAATAAATCAATGATTTTAGATTTAGACCAAGTTTGTGAATCAATGGATGAAGATTTAGTTAGAAGTTGGGGCGAATATGATGGTCCACGAGGTTTTGCAGCCGCTGCAAGAAATGTCATTCTCGGAAAAAATGCTATGAGGGAACTGTTTTATGCAATTAATAATACAGAACCTGAAGAACCAACTATAGAAGAGTGTAATGAAAGAAATTATATTGTTAGATTTGCTGATATTGGCGCAAAAACTGAATTTTCTTCAGAAGAACAGAAAAAAATTTTTGAAAAAGTTAGAAGTTTACCTGATTCATATACTTCTTTTACTGCTTCTATGATTGAATCAGCATACATTAATTGGGCTAGAAATTTTAATTGGCAACAAGACCTTTCAAAGTTAAATGAAGGTTTAGAAATTGTTTTATTAGCGTATGAAATACATGATTTCTTTAGCGGTGAAAGAAAAGTATATGGTGCTCATACTAGAGAAGGAACTATTTATGTGGATTTTGGAGTTATGCCTAGAGAAGAAGTTAAAGAATTAGTCGGACAAAAAATACTTGTTGGTAAACCAAGTGAAAAATATAAATTTATGGATAGAGCTTGTTATAATGTCCAATTACTAAAATAATTTTTTAAAAGGTGTCTTAGTGATGCCTCACATCCGACATCCGTTTATATATGATGGCGACCTATTTCTTTTTAGAATAACATTTTAGAAATTTGTAAAAAGTACGGAAACTGGTCCGAGTTAGATGAGAGTATATAAACAAAAGATAAATGACGCCACGACCCGGATTCACTAGAAGAGTTTTACTCTTCTGTGTGTCGAATTGTAAAATAATTCGTACATGAACCGGGACGATTCAAATCCTTTTAGATTTCACATTTAATTTAATAAGAAATGGCGCCACGACCCGGATTTGAACCGGGATATGCAAAGCAAAACAGATACCTAGAGTTGGAAAACAACAATTTCCAGTCTGTCGGAGTACCAGATTGTCCCATCGTGGCAATATTAAAAAAATGAAATGGTGACTTCTTTATAAAATTTACTTACTTAGAACTAAGAATCAATACTATCTCTCCTTTAATCTTATCGGCGACTTTTAGAATCTCTTCAGGTTTTCCTCTGATGAACTCCTCAAACTTCTTTGTGAGTTCTCTAGCAACACAAACATTTACTTCTGGCATTTCTTTAGAAAGGAGTTCAAGAGTTTTTTTTATCCTGTGGGGGCTTTCATAATACGCGACAGTAAAATCATTGCTTAATTTTAATGCATCAAGTTTTTTACCGCTTGTTTTAGGTAAAAAACCATAGAAGAAGAACTTGTCTATGGGTAGACCGCTACCAATTAATCCATTGATTGCTGCAACAGCCCCCGGAATTGGAACTATTTGTATATTATTAGCAACCGCTTCTCTTATCAGATAAAATCCAGGATCGCTTATCCCTGGAGTTCCAGCATCGCTAGTAAAAGCGATATCTTTTCCTTCTAGTAACAGTTCTATTATCTTTGGAGTCTGTCTTTTAGCATTATGGTCATTAAAGCTAATAAATTCTTTTTTTGGAATGTTATAATGTTTTAGGAGTAACCCTGTTCGTCTAGTATCTTCACTAACAACACCACCAACTTCACTTAAAACTCGCACTGCTCTGTAAGTCATATCTTCGAGGTTCCCTATTGGTGTAGCAACAATATACAAAGCCATAACACTGGAGTTAGGTTAATTGTTTAAGTAATTAATGGAAATATTAGGAAATTTTAAATAAAAAAAGAATGGAGAATATATTATGAAAATATTTATCACTTCATCGTTTAAGAATGGAGAAAACAGAAAAGAGATAGAAAAATTATGTGAAATAGTAAGAGAAAGCGGTTTTGAAGATTTTTCATTCATAAGAGATATAGAGAACTATCAAAAAGTCTTCCATGATCCAAAAGAATTGATGAAGCGAGCAAAAGAAGAGATAGAAAAATGCGATATTCTATTGATAGATATGACTAGTAAACCAACTGGGCGAGCAATAGAAGCAGGAATAGCATTTGCACAAAACAAAAAGATAATTTCTATTATGAAAAAAGGAACAAAAATAAAAGACACAACAAGAGGTATATCTGATTTTATTATTGAATATGAACATATTCAAGACCTAATTTTTTATCTTCAAGAAATATATATTCAACTTAATAGCAATTTATAATTTTTTTTTTAAAATTTTAGAAATAAATTTAAGAAAATCTTCCGTTAAGATAGGAGGATTGTAAAAGTTTTTTTGAGTGGTGGGGAAAATAAGCAAATAAATGCTTAAGCTTCGATCATTTCGATTTCGATGTTCAAACCTTCTGGGATAGGTACTCTCATAACCATCCTTAAAGCTCTATCATCAATTCCAAGATCGATAAGTCTTTTGTGGACTCTCATCTCATACCTTTCCCAAGTTGCTGTACCATCACCACAAGGGCTTTTTCTGGTAGTAAGCTTCATCTTCTTGGTAGGTAATGGGATTGGTCCTCTCATCTCTACTCCTGTCTTATCAGCAATATCTTTTATGAAATCACAAGTCTCATTGATCTTGTGGATGTCAATACTCGCTAATTTGATTCTTGCTTTCTGCATAGAAATTGAGAAATCTGAGTTTGTTTTTAAAGGTTACTATTTTTACACCAGTAAAAATGTAAGTTTGAAGCTTAAAGCTTCATAAGTTAATATTTTGCTTGCAAAAATTGAAGTTTATTTTATATGAAAAAAATAAATTAGGGTTTTGCAATATCAAGAAATAATTTTCCAAGACCTTTCCAAAAAGAATCTTTTTCTGAATTCAACTTTTCAGGATGTGTCAAATGATCCTTTATCAAAGGATACTTATTAAGAGATGATTTCATCATTTTTGTAGCAAAATCAAAACATTCAACACTTCCATATTTTAACCCTGAAGGATCATAATCTAGCTTAATCAAATACTCAAGCATGTGAGGTGATATAATATCTATTTGCTCTTTAGGACTAATTATTCCAAGAGTCCTACATTCAACTTCTTTTATTTTTTTATTAGGAAAATCCATCTGAAAAATTATTTGAGTAAGATCATGAATCTCATCTTTTTTCTTTTCCTTATCATTTATATCAAAAGGTAAATTCTCTTTTTCTAAGCCATCAAGTGTGAAATATAAGGATATATGCGACCTATCATTAGAATAGAAATGTTTAAACTTGAAAATGTGAGGTGTAAAATAAGTAATAGAAGCTTGATGGATTAGAGGTTCTTCTAGATTTTTATTGGCTTTGTCAAAAGCGATCTGTGTTTTTTCTTTGATCTCTTCTGGAATCAAATATTCACTAGGCATAAATGCGACAAATGAGAATTATTATTTAAGCGTTTCTTTGACAATTTTACCTTTCTGTATCAGTGCCCACATTGCACGAGCTGCTTTTCTAGGATCATTATAATCAGGAATATTATGTTCATCAAGATATTTCATTCCACGACTAGTGAACTTTCCACCCATATAAGTACAAATGATTGGTTTGTCAGGATACTTTTTCTTAGCAGCAGCAATAATCTCTGCGTTCGCTAAAGGGTCAGTCATTGTCTGTAAAGTTTGCATAACAATCACGCCTGAAATATAATCCTCACCAAGTAAGATGTCAAGAGCAGCAGCATAACGACTAGGCAAAGCATCTCCAACAATATCTAAAGGATTACGCCTACTATAAGCTGGATGCATAAGCTTTGTATTATCAAGCTTCTTCAATGTTGATTCTTTAAGTTCAGCAAGATTCACACCTAATTCATAACAATAATCTGAGCAAAGAACGCCAGCACCACCACCATTTGTTATGATAGCAACAGAATTCTTCTTTGCTCCAGGTTGACAAGCCATCACTTTTGCAAGATCAAAAAGATCCTCAACAGTTTCAGCAACAATGACTCCTGATTGGTCAAAAGCAGTCTTATAAACTTCAAAACTACCAGCAAGGCTACCTGTATGGCTGCTTATAGCCTTTTGTCCATTAGCAGTACGACCTCCTTTCAATACAATAACTGGTTTTTTCTTAGTGACTTCTTTTGCCACTTTCATGAATTCTTTTCCATCAGTAAGACCTTCAAGATATAATGCGATGCTTTTAGTATCTTCATCATCCTTTAGCCATCTCATATAATCATGTGCATCCATATCCGCCTTATTACCATAGCTGATGACTGTGCTCATACCATATCTATTATCAACGCTCCAATCAATAATACTATCAGCAAGAGCGCCGCTTTGACTGATAAAAGCAACAGCTCCTTTCGGTGGCATGCAAGGTGCAAAACTAGCGTTGAAAACACCCGGACGTATTACTCCAAGACAGTTAGGACCAACGACACTCATATTATTATTTTTTGCAATATGAACAACCTCTTCTTGCAGCTTAACTCCAACACCTCCAATCTCACTAAAACCTGCACTGATAATAATAATATTTTTAACTTTCTTTACAGCACATTCCCTCATTGCTTGAACAACAAATCTAGCTGGAATACATATGATTGCAAGATCAATATCTAAATCAATATCCAAAACGCTATCATAGCAGTTATATCCAAGAATACTTTTAGCATTAGGGTTAACCAAAAAAAGCTTTCCTTTAAATGCCACATTATCATGCGAAGAAAAAACACCTCCTTTAAGCAGGCTAAGAACTATGCCGTGCCCAACACTATGAGGTTTTCGTGAAGCTCCAATCACGGCTATAGATTTAGGCTCAAATAATTGATCAAGATTTTTCTTAGTCATTTTATCATCACCCTAGCATCGACAATAACACTTTTTTTATCATTACTTATTATTGGATTAAAATCTATTTCCATCACTTTTTCATTTTCCATAGATAACATGCTAAGTTTTAGCAAAATGCTAACCAATGAATCTATGTGAGCGCCTTTTTCTCCACGATAACCTTCCAGGATCTTATACATTTTTATCTCTTTGACCATCTCTTTGGCTTGAGTCTTTGTTATTGGTGCAATCTTTCTACTAACATCCTTCAAAAGTTCAACAGTTACTCCTCCTATACCAAAAACTATAACAGGACCAAAAGTAGCATCTCTTTTCATTCCGACTAATAAATTATGCCCATCATATTGCTTTTGTATAAGCATACCATTCATAGAAAAATCTTTCTTGAACTTTTTACAGTTAGAGATGATCCCAGTATACGCTTTTTTTAGATCAGTTTCATTGTTTATGCCTATTTTTACAGCACCAACATCAGATTTATGAACTATATCGGGACTATCTATCTTGACTGCAACTGGAAAACCATTTTGTTTTGAAAACTTTTTACATTCTTCAAGATTTTTACACACTTTAGACTTAGCAATAGGTATCTTATATTTTTTAAGCAGTTTTAATGTTGAATCTTGATCTAGCAGTTTCACTTTTCGTTTGCCCTCATCCTGAGATAATTCATTTTTTTATCTGCATGATCTTGAATAGTTTGGATCATACTTGAATTTTTAGGAAGAAGCAGATGTTTGAATCTATTTTGAGATTTTAACCATTCAATGATAGGTTTCGCTTTATCCTTAGGATCATAATTCAAAGTATATTTTCCTTTCTCAATTTCATATAATGGCCAAAAATTAGTATCAACTGCGAGCTTTGCAATCTCAATAGTCTTATTATTAGGCATACCCCAACCAGGAATACAAGGACTAAGGACTAGTAAAAAGGCAGGTCCAGGAGTCTCAAAAGCTTTTTTTGCTTTCTTCATAAGATCAGCCCAGTTATGAGGACTAGCTTGCGCAAGATAAGGAATACCATGACCAGCAACAACTTCCATCAAATCTTTTTTGAACTCAAGCTTACCAGGCCTAACCTTTCCAGCAGGATCCGTCTTTGTACTTGCACCATAAGGAGTAGCACTGCTTCTTTGGATCCCTGTATTCATATAAGCTTCATTATCATAGCAAACATAAACAAAATCATGCCCTCTTTCAAGCGCAGCTGAAAGCGATTGAAGGCCTATATCATAGGTTCCACCGTCCCCTCCAAAAGCTAAGAACTTGATATCTTTTTTTGTCTTATTTTTTTTCTTGAGTGACCTAAAAGCTGTCTCTACACCGCTAAGCGTTGCAGCTGCATTTTCAAAAGCGTTATGTATCCAAGGAACTCTCCAACTAGTATAAGGATATATGGTTGTAGAAACTTCTAAACAACCAGTGGCATTTGCAACAACTATCTCATTTTCAGTAGAATGCATTATCATTCTTGCAATTATTGCAGCACCACAACCTGGGCACATCCTATGGCCGGGAGCAAGCCTTTCTTTTTGTTTAGATAATTCTTTTAAGTTTTTGATCTTTATCTCTTTTGTGTCAACCATTTTCAATTCCTCACCACAAGATATCTCACAAGATTATGCTCATAATCCTTAGAGTTTTTATCTTTACTTATCTCATCAAAAACCTGTCTTCCAAGCTCAGGAGTATAGCTTCGTCCTCCAAGCCCAAAAACATAATTAACAATCTTGGGTTTATTATTGTAATCATACAATGAGCTTCTTATCTCATTGAATAAAGGTCCTCCAACAGCGCCAAAACTCTCAACCCTGTCAAGAACCGCAACGATATCAACACCTTTCAAAACTTCTTTGATCTCTGAAATAGGGAAAGGTCTAAACATTCTTATCTTGACCATTCCAACCTTTCTTCCTTCTTTTCTTAATCGATCCACTACTTCTTTTGTAGTACCTGCGCTGCTACTCATAACAACTATAGCTTCTTTTGCATCATCCATCATATAGCTTTCAATAAAACCATAATCCTTTCCTGAAATTTTCTTAAACTCTTTAACGAGTTTTGGGAAAACTTTTCTGACATTATGAATTGCTTCACTTTGCTGTCTTTTATGTTCAAAATAATAATCATAAAAATCTAATGGGCCAATAGTTATAGGGTTTTTAGTATCTAAAAGAGGATGTTTTGGTTTATATTTGCCAAGGAATTTCTTCACAATTGAATCCTTATATAATTTAACACCTTCAACACCATGGCTTGTTATAAAACCATCTTGACATACCATTACTGGAAGAAGTATATCTTTGTGTTCAGCAAGCCTTATTGCAAGAAGTGTCATTTCATACGCTTCTTGGTTGTTTTCACAATAGATTTGAACCCAACCACTATCACGTTCAGCCATAGTATCTGAATGATCGCAATGTATATTGATAGGTCCACTAAGTGCTCTGTTCACTACTGGCATTACAATAGGTAATCTTGTTGATGCAGCGATATACACTATTTCATGCATTAAAGCAAGACCATTACTGGAAGTAGCTGTAATTGCACGAACTCCTGCAGCACTAGCACCAAGAGTGGCGCTCATAGCACTATGTTCTGATTCAACCCTTATCATTTCAGTATCAACATCACCATCATTTACAAATGCTGTAAAAGCATGCATAATCCCTGTTTGTGGGGTTATTGGATATGCTGCAACAACTTCGGGATTTATTTGTCTCATAGCTTGAGCTACGCTTTCAGCACCTGAAAGAGGCGTCCTATCAATTTTTGTCTTACTCATCAAAATCCACCTCTGGTTTCATTTCTATAGCTTTCACTGGACAACTGTTTGCACAGATACCACATCCTTTACAATGATCATAATCAAACTTATCAAAATTCCCATTTTTTGAAAGAATAGAACTATCTGGGCAATTCACCCAGCATATCATGCAATTTATACATTTCTCAGGAATATGAACAGGTCTAAATGTTCTCCAGTCTCCTGTCAAGTATTCTTTACTGTTTCCAGGTTCAACAATCAGTCCTCCGATTGGGATCTCTTTCCAATTTTTCAATTTCTTACTCATTGTTTTACCTCTTTACTTGCTTCTCTAATAGAATCAATATTTTTCTTTGTGAATTCAGGGCCTATCTTTTTTAGGAACTTATGCTTTATCTCTTCCTCAACATCTTTAAGAGAAAATAAACCGGTAGCAGTTGAAATAGCTCCAAGCATAGGGGTGTTAGGTATGTTTTTTCCTAAATATTTGATAGAAATCGATGTCGCATCAACAGTATAAATATCTTTTAATTTTAGCTTCAGATGATCTCTTACTTCATCAGATGTCTTATTAGTATTCACTATTAAAATCCCATCAGATTTTATTCCTTCAACCATTTTAGGAATAATCAAAGTTGGATCAATTATAGCTATTATGTCTGGATTTTTGACATCGCTATGGATTGTTATCTCTTCATCACTTATCCTTGTATATGCAAAAACTGGTGCACCTTGCCTTTCAGCACCATATTCTGGAAAGCTCTGTATAAATTTACCTTCGTTGAGTCCAATCTTAGCGATGATTTCGGCTGCAGTTTTCCCACCTTGGCCGCCTCTGCCTATAATCTTGATTTCTTTCATAAGAAAAAGTCAGTGATGTGCGTTTAAAAACTTTTATAGTCATTATATAATGGTATTATTTTTTTAAAGATTTTTTTTAAAATAATAAAGTTTATAAAGTCAACCAATGATTTAATAATCATTAACAATATTAATATATTCGGAATTGAATAGGTAATATTTCATTAAAAATGAGGTGAATGGTGAAAATCAAGAAATTTAGATTAAATGACCTGAGTATAAAGTTTCAGCTTATAATCATGGCTATTTTTTTTGTGACAGTTCCATTAATTATTATGGGTATAATCTCTTATCAAGTTGTTGATGCTAATATAAAAAACCAGATAGAGGATCAAGTAGGTGAAAACGTCGCAGCATATGAGACTTATATGGAATCTATGCTCAAAAAAGAATCTTATGAGGATATTAAGGGTGAGATTTTTGATGAGCTTTCAAAAGTTGTCATAGGAAAAGAAGGTTTCTTGTTTTTAGTAAGCATTGAAGGTGATTTCATACTCCACCCAGTTGCTCAAGGTGAAAATTGGGCAGATCAAGGATTTATCAAATATATAATAAATAATAAGGAAGGATATTATAGATATCTCTCACCAAAAACAAACACATATAAGATAGCCTCATTCAAACCGATAGCAGGAACAGATTTGATTCTTGTAGCAAGTGCCTTCGAGGATGAATTTCTTGATACTCCAAAAATACTTAGAAAAGCTGTAATATATATAATAATATTAACTCTATTAATATCAATCATATTTGTATATTTTTACATAAAAAAAATAGTGGATTCATTAAATAATATAAAAGAAAAAGCGAAAATAGTTGCAAGTGGCGACTTACGAATTGAGTTTGACAGAACATATGGGGGCCAAAATGAGCTTTGGAGTTTAACTGAATCTTTCCATGCTATGATAATAAACTTAAAAAAATTGATTTCTGGAATCAATAGTAATGCAGACACAACTGCTGCTACATCTGAAGAGCTTTCAGCAGCTACTCAGGAAGTCAACGCATCAACTGAAGAAGTTAGTTCAACTATTCAAGAGATAGCATCTGGAAATCAGAACTTAAGCAAATCAGCAAATGATTCTAAGCTGGAAACTGAAAAACTTATCGAATCAATAAAGAAGGTAAACATATCAGCTCAAGATTCAGTAAAGATTGCTGAAGAAGCTAATGAAGCTGCCAAAAAAGGTGGTGAAGCTGCAAAGCATGCAGAGGAAAAAATGAAGCTCATAAGTGAAACAGTAATAAATTCTGCTTCTGTAGTTAAAGATCTTGGTGATAAAAGCACGCAAATAAATAAGGTTATAGATGTCATTAATGGTATATCTGAACAGACAAATCTTTTAGCGCTTAACGCCGCGATAGAAGCAGCTCGAGCTGGTGAAGCAGGCAAAGGGTTTGCAGTAGTCGCTGATGAGGTAAGGAAGCTTGCTGAAGAATCTCAAAAGGCAACAAAGCAGATAGAAGAAATGGTAAATGAGATAAATAGTACAACTAAAAATGCTGTAGACACAATGAATTCAGGCTCAAAAGAAGTTGATGAGGGAAGCAAGGTAGTAAATGAAGCTTTAATGTCTCTTGATCTTATAATAGATAAAGTTCTTGATGTAGTACAACATATTGAAAACATAAGTGCTTTGACAGATGAACAACTGATATCTTCAGACAAGGTTCAAAAATTGGTGGGTGAAGTTTCAGCTGTTTCAGAAGAAGCAGCCGCATCGAGTGAAGAGGTCAGTGCAAGTATAGAACAAACTACTGCTTCCATGCAAGAAGTCGCAACAGCCTCACAGAATCTTTCAAGAAGTGCTGAAGAATTGAAGCATATGATAAATGAATTCAAAATATGAGTTTATATCTGGGCTTGTATCTTATCTTTTTTTTTAATCTAAATTTTTTCTTGTTTTATTAAACATCATATTTAAATACAAAGAAAACCAAACAATTAACATAAACGCATGTGTGGTGAAAAAAATGAAAAACGTCTTAATCGCTCCAGTGGGAGATAATATGGACCAGCTTTTTTTAGGGTTGAAAGAATTTCCTGCAGAAAGAGTCATATTAGTATCTCAACATAAAGATAGTAATATTGCAAATAAGACAAAAGAAGATCTTGAAAAATTTAAGATAGCATCTAATATTGTCTATATTGAAGGTAATATTTGGGAAGAATCATTTAGGATAGTATCTGAGACAAAAGAGCTATATAAAGACCAAGAGATAATAATAAATGTGATTACTGGCAATGAAGATATAAGGTGTGCTATGACAAGCGCAGCATTTGTTAATGGGATTCGTGCATTCACTGTCCAAAATGATGAAGTCTTAATGCTTCCAATACTCAAATTTTCATATTATAAGATTCTAACTGACAGAAAGATGCAGATATTGAAATTGCTATATGGATCAGATGGAAACGAGCTTAATCTAGAAACAATAAGCAATGAGACAAAGATGAGCTTACCTCTAATAAGTTACCATATAAACGGGAATCTTAAAAGTGAAGGATTAAAGGAGCTTGGGCTTGTGACTTCAAGAGAAGAGAAAGGAAGAAGCTTCATAAAACTTTCAAATCTAGGCAAATTATTGGTAAAAGGCTATTTCAATCAGTAATTTTATATTTTATTTTGAATTTCTAACTAGTTTATTCAATTAAATTTATAAGTAATCAATATTCTGGTAAGAGTATGGAAATATTAATAGTTCCTGTGGAAGATGGATCAATAAAAGATTCAAAGATTGAATCGGTTGAAGTAGTGAATCCTTCAAAAATAATTTATTTACAGGATATAAAAGATGAATTTTTAATACCTGAAGATAAGCAAGGTGTGAAAGATATAGGTAGCGAAAGAGTAAATCTGGGTGATATATGGGAATCAAGTTTTGAAGTAATAAACAATGTAACTTCTAATTATGATGATTCTAAATCTAATTTCTTCATCGATGTATCATTAGTGAAAGGAGATTTTCGTGCAGCCATGATTGTTGCAGCATTCACTAAAGGAATAAAAGTATTCACAAGACAAAACGATGAATTAATACTTTTGCCTATATACAAGTTCACTTATTATAGGGAGTTGACAGATAAGAAAAAAGAGATTTTAGAATTACTTTTTGAGGCAGAAGGTCAAGAAATGGGTCTTGAAACCTTAAGCGAAAAGACAAATATGAGCTTACCTCTTATAAGCTATCATATAAATGGAAATCAAAAAAGTGAAGGGTTAAAGGAGCTTGGGCTTGTGACTTCAAGAGAAGAGAAAGGAAGAAGCTATATCCATCTTACATCTATGGGTCGAATGCTTCTAAAAGGCCATGTTAAACATGAACCCGAAAACAAATAAGATAATTGCAGACCTGCACATACATTCAAAACATTCTAGGGGTTGCAGTAAAGAGATGGGGCTTGATTCTTTAGAGAAATGGGCTAGGATAAAAGGGTTAACACTTCTTGGAACTGGGGACTTCACACACCCTAAATGGATAAAAGAGTTAAAAGAAAAATTGAAAGAAGATGGTTCAGGTATATTAAAGACAAAAACCGGGTTTAAATTCATTTTACAGACAGAAATATCCTTGATATACAGTTCTGAAGGTAAAGGAAGAAGGATACACATAGTAGTTCTAGCACCTGATTTTGATACTGTTGATAAAATAACTGAATATTTGCTTACTCATGGAAGGATAGATTATGATGGGAGGCCAATTTTCAAGATACCTTCAGATCAGTTCGTAAAAGATCTAAAAGAAATAAATGAAAGGATTGAATTGATACCTGCACATATATGGACGCCACACTTCTCGCTTTTTGGAGAATATAATCAATTCAATACTGTTGAAGAATGCTTTAAGGATCAATCAAAACATATTTATGGTCTTGAGACAGGAATATCAAGTGATATAATTATGAATAGGAGAGTTAGTGGGCTTGATAAATATAACTTAGTATCTTTTTCTGATAATCATAGTTATTGGCCATGGCGACTGGGTAGAGAAGCAACGATTTTTGAACTTAAAGAATTAAATTATGATAATCTGATAAGTGCAATACATACAGGAAAAGGTTTAGTTGGAACGATTGAAGCAGATCCAAATTATGGAAAGTATCATTTTGATGGACATAGGAAATGTGGAATCTTTTTCAGTCCAAAAGAATCTTCAAAAAGAAACAGCATCTGTCCGGTTTGTCGAAAAAAGTTAACTATTGGTGTTGCTTCAAGGGTTGAAGAATTAGCAGATAGGTCTGAAGAATACAATCCAAAAAATGTAAATCAATATGTTTTGATGCCTCTTTCAGAAATAATAGCAAAGTATCTTGATAAAGGAGTCAATACAAAATCAGTTTGGGAAATATATGACAAATTGATTGAAAGTTTCAATGATGAATTCAACATTCTTCTTAATGTAAAAAAATTAGAATTATTGGATGTTATAGATGAAGAACTTGTAGAATTCATAATGAAAAATAGGAAAAATAACATAATTGTAAGTCCTGGGTTCGATGGCGAATATGGGATAATCTTGTATAATCCAGATGATCATAAGAAGATTCCAAAACCAAAAGAGACTGGGCCCCAGAAGGGTTTAGAAGATTTCTAATCAATTATTGATGAATATATCCTGTAAAATAGCAATATTTATAAAGCTCCAATGTCAGTAAATTCATATACATATTTTAGAGGTGTCATAATATGAGTTTAATAATCAGACAGAAAAGAGGAGCATTGCAGCTTTCTATAAACGCAATTGTTGTCCTGATACTTGCAATTACCATGCTTGGTCTTGGACTAAATTTTATGAATAAGATGTTCGGCGGAAATCTCCAAGCACTTGAAGATGTAAGTGGAGAGATGGAAAAGAACATGAGAGATAGGTTGAAAGATTCATCAAATGATTTAGAATTAAGTAAGGATGAAATTGAGATAAAAGCACCAGCTGAAGAAATAATCTATTTTGGTGCAAGAAATGTTGATACACAAGAAGAAAATTATGCTTTTAATATTACTTGTGATGAATCAGTCTATGATGGTTCAACAGATATTGCAAATAATCCTAAAGTGGTTCCAGATTATGATATTCCAGGAAGTGATTCAGTAGTATTACCAATAATCATCGAAGCTACTTCGTCAGATAAAGGTCATATGTTTCCATGTAGGCTTTTAGCAGAAGCAGATAGTGGGGATATAAACAATACTGCAACATTTTTCATAATCGTAAAATAGAGGTTAAAAAATGAAGAAAAGACTAACTCAAAGTGAAGAATTTGAGATAATGAAACTAGTCCTTGACAAGTTCTTATGGCTAGGATTTGCACTCCTTGGAGTAGCATTATATGCACTTCTTACTGGAGCAATAGATCTATTGAAAGGATTCCTTCTTTTCATAGCAGGTGCAATAATCCTTGTATTAATGATGATACTTCTAGTCAAGGAATATGAGATAATAAAATAATTTTTTATTATTTTTTTTAAATTTAATTTTTAGATAAAAATGAGAACAAAAAAAGTCAATAAATCAAACTTATTCTTTAAAGATAAAAAAGGTATAGAGCTTCAAGTCAATTTTCTAGTAATGCTTATCTTTGCAATAATAGTATTTGGGTTTGGTATCAAATTAGCAAATGATATGTTTGCAAAAGGAACTGAATACACAAGGGAAGTGGATAAAGATATTGAGAAAGAAATGAGTGAGATGCTGACCAATGGCAAGCCTATTGCTATAGGTTATAACCAAAAAACTATGGATGCAGGAGATTCAGGAATATTCTATCTAGGTCTGATCAATAAATATTCTACCCCTATAAATTATGTTGTGGTAGTTGAGGATAAGATTGCTGCAGTTGATGAAAGAAATAATGAATTATCAATACCTTATCCTTATGATAACGCATCTAAATGGACTATATCTCAGATTCCTAATGGTCTTGATGCTGCTCCATATACCTTGCAAGTAAATGAGGATGTTGTAGAACCAATACCTGTAGGTGTACAAAAAGGTGTACCAAACGGTCTTTACATGTTTACAGTAGCAGTATACTATTCAACAAATATGGATGATAATACTGTAGCAAAAGTTTTAACTGCTGAAAATTCTGATGGCGGTTTATTCTACAACCAGAAGCAATCAATATTTGTAAACGTAAAAAATTAAATATTTATTTTTTTATACTATTTTTTTTAATATTATAATCCTTCTAATAATTCAAGCATTTTACCTTTAGGATCTTCTGCTTTAGTTATGCCTGACGCAAGAAGTATTCCATCTGCACCAAGATGTAAAGCAACAACTATATCTTCCTTTGTCTTAACACCTGCACCACATAAAACCTTAATTTCAGGATTTACTTCCTTTACAAGCTTAACTGTATTATGGATTATTTCAGGCTTTGCAGAACTAACACTCACGTCCCCGCCAATCAATTCAGGAGGCTCAACTGCGATAAAGTCGGGACTAAGCACAGCTAATTTTTTAGCTTCTTCAGCATCCTTAGCACAAACAATGCTTGATAGATTATTATCTTTGCATATACCAACAACATCTTGAATTACTTGAAAAGGACTTCTGTCTTCAGAATGGTTTATGAGTGATCCTTCTGCACCACTTTCAATCAAGGCTAATGCTGTAACTTTTCCGGTGTAACCTCCAAGCCCAGCTGGGTCAATGTGTTCAGCAAGCACTGGAATTTTGACTGATTCTTTTATTCTGTATATGTCTGTTGCTTGAACAGATATAGCAACGCTTTTTCCAGATTCAATACTTGCTTTTTCTAATTCTTTTGCAAGCCAAACAGAATTTTTCCCAGTAGCTTGTTCATAAGTTTTGAAATTAACAATAATAATTGGTGTATCCATAAATATAATTATGATAGTTGATGGTTTTAAATCTTTCTAATCCTTATTTCTAAATAGAAAGTAAGCACCTACAATTCCCATGATTAGACTCATCCACTGACCAATACCAACAGACAGGATATATACTTCCTGAACTCTTAAGAAATCAATTATGAATCTTCCAAAACCATATAATATGAGGAAAAGGTAGAATAATGTTCCAGTTTTATATTCCTTATATTTTTCAACGAAGAAAAGAACTCCAAATGTGAAAAAATTCTTTAAGCTAGCATATAACTGTACTGGATGCCTGCATTTTTCATCTCCAAAATCAACACACCAAGAAATATCAGTTACTGTGCCAATAAGTTCTTTATTGATAAAATTAGCAATTCTTCCAAAACCAAGCATCAATGCAGCAGGGATGACAAGATAATCAGCAAGTTGTAAGAATCTAATCTTGTGTTTTCTCGAAAAATAATATGTTGCAACAATCGCACCAATAAGACCTCCATGAAAACTCATACCTCCATTCCAAAACGCAAAAACTTGGAGAGGGTTTTCAATATAAAACCTTAAATTATAGAAAATTATGTAAAATATTCTAGCAGTCAAGATGCTTCCAACTATGAGGATGATCATGAAATCATATGCTTTGTTTTCATTAAGATTCTTTATTTTACCTTTCTTAGCGATGTTTGCAAGAAAAAGTGTTGCTAAAAGAAAACCAATTGCATAAACTAATCCATACCAAGTAATAGCAACAGGACCTATGGGGAATATGACTGGATCAAGATTATTCACAAACATAAAAAGAAAATTATTTTTTATTTCTTATAAAATCTTTTATTTTGCCTACAGCAGCATCAATGTCGTCTGTAGTGATTATGATTTCATATGAAGGACTATGATGCTTATGGAAATGAGCGTATAAAAGATCATAATATTCTGTTAAAAGTATTTCAACAACTTTTTCATAATCTTTTTTTGCAAATATTTCCAAAAGGTTATTAACCCATTTATTGCCCATTTTTTGAGCTAGTTTTGGAATTATTTCTTTTACTTCTCCAATCTTTTTTTCTGTATCAAAATAATCATCAAGAATATTTTGTACTCTTTTGTTCAATGACATTTCTATCTTTATAGCGATAGCTTTATCCATTGCATCAAACAATCTTTTATGGATAAAAACATCACCTATCTTTAGTGATTCACCTTCAAAAATAAGATTCTTATCGCTTTTTTCAAGAGCAAGAATCAATTGTGAATCAAACCATTTTTGCGTGTTAGGATTAAGTCCAACTGCACCAAAAAGAGAACTTCTGTGATTTGCTAATCCTTCTAGATCAATTCCTTCATCAAGCTTATTGATTATCTTGGTCTTTGCAGTGCCAGTAAGTCCATGGAGTATGAAAACCTTTTTTTTGTTATAATCAAATCCTTTTAATCTATTTAGAACATTTTCTCTGTAAGCCTTATAGCCGTCTTTTAGTTGATAGCAAGAAACATCTCTCTTATTGAGGTATTCAACAACAGCACGCGATCTCATCCCACCTCTAAAACAATATATAACTATTCTCGATTTAACACTTTTAAGCTTGTTGACATAATCATTTATTTTTTCTTCAAGGATATCATAACCTTTTTTGTAAGCTTCATCTTTGCTAACTTGCTTATAGGTGTATCCAACAATATGTCTTTGAAGGTTATCGAGAATTGGCATATTTATTGATCCAGGAATATGGTCTTCTTCAAACTCTTTTTCGCTTCTAACATCAATTAGGAAGTCAGTTTCTTTGATATCTTCAATAGTAATCTGTTCAACCATAACTTTTGAGAATGGGATATCTTTTATAAAATTATCAGAAAAATCATTTTTTCTTAATGATTTTTATCTGCTCTATCTTTTGACCATCAACTTTTTCGATCTCGACATTGAATTTTGGAAGCTCTATCTTTTCTCCTTCTTTTGGGATCCTTCCAATCTCTTGCAATATATAACCACTAATTGTGTCAAAATCCTCATCACCATTTATTTTCATGTTAATATCAAGCTCTTCAATAACATCATCAAAATCAGCGCTTCCATCAACTCTAGCAGCAACACCATTAAGCTGCTTTATCATCACTTCTTCTTCATCAGTTTCATCATAGATCTCGCCAACAATCTCTTCTAACACATCTTCAATAGTAACGAGTCCAGAAACACCACCGTGCTCATCAATAAGTATTGCCATATGATATTTTTCTTTTCTGAATCTATCGAGAAGGTCACGTGTTTTCAATGTTTCAGGAACAAACAAAGCAGGTTTAGCATATTTTGATATCTTATCATCAAGATTTGGGTTATCTAATATGTGAATTAGATCTTTAGTGAATAGTATTCCTGTGATGTGGTCTGTGTCCTTTTTGAATATTGGAATTCTTGAGAACATATGTTTTCTTATTTCCGGAAGTGCATCTTTTAGTTTAGTGTTTTCTGATAGTGCAAACATCTCATTTCTTGGTGTCATAACTTCAGAAACACTTATCTCATCAAGCTCGATGATGTTGTGGATCATTTCTTTTTCTTCCTTATCAATGCTTCCTTCCTCTTCACCAATCCCAATAATGCTTTTAAGCTCTTCTTCACTAATCTTTGGTAGATGATTATCATCTTCTTCTACCATTTTTTTTGTTATACCTTCAAAGATTATTACAAAAGGAAATAACATCTTAATTGTAAAAAGAAGTGGTTGTGCAGCAAACTGTGAATATCTTTCAGGGTTGTTTGTTGCTAATGCTTTAGGACTTATCTCTCCAAAGACAAGTATTGCAAGGGTTAATATTCCTGTGCTTATCGCAGGTCCAATCTCTCCAAAATATTGAAGTGCCATGGTGGTTGCTAATGCAGAGGCACTTAGGTTAAGAACATTATTTGCTATAAGTATTGTTGTTAGCAATCTATGAGGGTTATCTTTTAGCTTCTTTATTTTTTTTGCATTCTTCTTGTTTGTTTCAACCATATGTCTAAGTTTGAATTCGTTTAGACTAAGAAGTGCACTTTCAGAACCACTAAAAAAAGCTGATAATATAATCAGTATAACAAGAATTGAAATTCCTACAATCATTTATTAAGTTTCACCCATATTATTTAGACCATAAATCATATTTAAATGTTATGAATTATTTAAGAGGTGTTTGGTAGCTAATTATGCCTGTGAAGCCTGGAATATATAGCTCTTTATCTCTTACCCACTCTTTTCCATTCATTTGGTAGCCTAGTAAGTGAGGTAAAATTTTATTTGCAAACATTTTTCTAATTTCGGAATTGTTTAAAGGGGAGTTTATTTTAGGGCTATTCAAATAATTTTTCATTGCGATTGACAATGCATGTATTTTTTGATGGTTTATTCTCTTTTTTTCTTGATCTGATATATCTGGTTTGTAGTTATGTTCATTTAAAAGTATGATATTATATCTCGGATTTTTTATGTCTGAAAAATTTTTATGGCATGCTCTATGTATGTGTCCATTTGTTTTAGGGACAAAGTTTTCACCATCTAGGATTAGTTCAATCATAGATAAACCCATATTTTTCTCATCTGTTAATGTATGTTTATCTTCTTGCATATCTACTTCATAAAATAGTGGTTCAAGTTCAAAATTTTTTTTGTCAGTATTTTCACTAGTGTATATTCCGAATCCTTTCGCTTTAATAGTCGCACTAGTAAAACCTTCAGATTCCTCATTATCAAATCCAAATCTAGTTGGGAATCTTTTTGGATCATATGTATAATTTTGTTCTATTTCTCTATGAATTTTACTCGTTGACATATCTTCACCTTTATTGTTACCACTATTGGGTGGTATTATTACTATATAAATCTTTCTTTTTTTAGATAAAAACATGGAGAAACTACATGAAGTCTAAACATCTAGTTTCTCACATGCTCAAAGTTATGTGCCTAAATATAAAAAACTAGAAGAGTAAAACTCTTCTAGTGCGTGTTTGTGGGTGATATAAATGAAGAGTCAAGCTCTTCATGCTCAAAGACAAAGTCTTTGATTTATTCATCATCCTCTTCAGATTCTTCGTCGTCGCTTTCGTCTTCTTCTTCAGATTCTTCTTCCTAATCTGACTCATCTTCCTCGTCATCTTCGGTTTCTTCTTCCTCTTCTTCAAGCTCTACATCTTCAGATTCGTTTTCATACTCCTCTTCAATCTCGATTTCGAATTCTCCATTTTTGCCTTTAACTTTAGCTTTGATATCAGCTTTGATCTTTTCAGCTGCTTTTTCAGCTGCTTCTTTTCTCATTTCAGCTTGTGTTTTAATCTGTTCTTCAATCTCTTCAACATCTTCTTCTGAAATACCTTCTTTAGCTTTTATCTTAACTTTAGTTCTGTCCTTTTTTTCTTGAACAGTTACTTTTACTTCACCAGTTCTGTTCTGGAATCTTTCAAGCAATGCATCAATTCTTTCTTGATCTTCTTCACTTAGATTACCTCGATAATTCAATACATTTGTCTTGAAAACATTCAATCTGTTTTCTTGTTCATCAAGCTCTTCTTCAAGTTCAAGCTCAACTTCAAGGCTTTCTTCACCATCACTTTCTAGGTCTTCTACAGCTTCCTTAACTTTTCCAAGTGCTTTTCCATGAGCAACTTCTGCTTTAGCAGCTTGTTCAAGCTTCTTTTCTTGGATCATAACTTGTACTTCTGCAAGTCTTTCACTAGCATATGCAAGACTTTTTTGTGCTTTCGCAGCTTTATTGAATGTCAATGCAAGGTTAACTCTTTCCATAGCTCTTTCAAGTCCCCAAAGAACTGGACTGTCTGGACCGATTCCTGCTTCTTCAACAGTTGCTTCATCAACTTCTATTTCTTCTTCCTCTTCGGTTTCTTCCTCAGATTCGTCTTCAGTCTCTTCCTCTGTTTCTTCTTCCTCTTCGGTTTCTTCCTCAGATTCGTCTTCAGGAACTTCTTCTGCTGTGTTATTGCCATCATCAGCAACATCCTCAACAGTATCATTTATGCTTTGGTTCTCATCAGCTAGTGCTCCCACTGTAAAAAGTGACAACATGAACATCATAATAACCAAAATACTACTTGTTCTTTTCATTTCAATTACCTCCATGAAATTTCTAATGCATATTAAGCAAACCAAATATTTAATATTTATCTCTGAAACTCTTCTTTTTTTAGGTTCTAAACTATTAATTAGTTAATATTTATGTTCCAAAATGTTTTATAAATCTTATTTTTTAAATTAAAGCTTTAAAATAGTTTTAAATTTAAAATAAAAGTTATAATAGTATAAAAAATTAAAATAAAAGGTAATTAAATTTTATAATAAAAAAGAAGCTTTATTTAATCTATTTAAGGTGAACTATGTTCTTTTTGCCTTTTTTCTCTTTATAGATTATTTCTCTTTCTTCCAATTCAGATAATATCCTGCTCAAAGTAGCTTTAGAAAAATTTCCAATCACTCTAATAGTTCCTTGTTCAGCTTGACCTTCCTTATCAACCAATATCTGAAAAACCTGTTTCTCATCACCTTTAAGGTGCTTCAAAATGTCCTTGTCCTCTTTTGCATCTGTTTTCTCTGATGAAGATTTTTTATCTTCTTTCACTTCTTTTTTCTTGAGTATAGAAATAAAAACTATCATTACTATTAAGAAAAGAATCAATAAAGGGTAAATCCATGAAAAATCCTTTTTATCTTCAAGAAGGATAAGTCCAGAAAATTCTTCAGAATCATAATTTTTCCGAATCCATTTAACTATAATGTTTCGACCATTGCTTGAAAGACTATAAGGTGTAGGATAAACAGAAGTTGTTATTTCTCCTTCTCCTGAGGCATATTTCAGTCTCGCATCCTCATCAAGCTCAACAGAGACCATCAATTCATCAGAATCATGAGTTTCAACATTGAATATGATCTCATTATTATTCACTATTGAAGAAGTGACATATTCTACTATAAGTATTTGACCTGGTGCAAGTTTAACATTTTTTATCGAAGTATCTTGAAAGTTTCCATCCACATTTATTGAAAGTCCTTTATAATCAGAAGGTAAAGTATAATTAAAAATATAATGGTATTCTGGAATAAATTTGTGCTGCACAACGCTTGTGTCTTCTACCACTTGAATCCTAAATTCTTCAAAAGTTTCACCACTTACTACAGTGGATAATAATATGAGTAATAAAAATATTTTTTTAATCATTTACTATTTTAAAGTACTTACTATTTAAATATTTTATGTGTTTATCAATAATTAAGGCCTAAAATTGGATAAATCAAAGACCACGGACTAAAGTCCGAGGTATGATTTGACTATTTAATATGATCTCAAATCATACGTGTCTTTGAGCATGAAGAGTATATGATTAATT
>PKTL01000079.1 GCA_002867475.1 Candidatus Woesearchaeota archaeon | reverse complement strand
TGTAAGAAAGTTCCTCATAGCCTATAATGTAAACCTAAACACTACTATAACAAAGATAGCAAAAGAGATAGGCTGGGAAATCAGAGAAAAAGGAAGAGCTATTAAAGATAAAAATGGCAAACAAGTCAAGGATGAAAATGGCAATATCGTAAGAAAACCGGGTCTTTTGAAAAACACACAGGCAGCAGGCTGGTTTATTGATGAATATAATAGAGCTCAGGTTACAATAAATATAATGGATCATATTGAAACACCTCTTCATGTGGTTTATGAGACAGTTAAAGAACAGGCTGAAAAACTGGGTGCCAGAGTCACAGGTAGTGAACTTGTTGGTCTTATCCCAAAAGAAGCTATGCTTATGGCTGGTAGATATTATCTTGATAAACAGGGAACTTCAAGAGCTTTCTCAGAAAAAGAGATAATAAGGATAGCTGCTCTTTCAATGGGTCTTGATGAACTTACTCCTTTTGATATCGATCAGAAGATAATCGAATATCATTTTGTTGAAGATGGACTTAAGGATATGAAAGTAAATGCTTTTGCTGATGAACTGGCTTCAGACTCTCCTGCTCCTGGTGGTGGATCTGTTGCAGCACTTCTTGGTTCTATGGCAGCATCACTTTCCTGTATGGTATCAAACCTTACCTATTACAAGAAAAAATATGAAAAATCAAAAGAGATGATGGGCGAAGTTGGAGAACAGGCTCAGCTTTTAAAACAGAGACTTCTTAACGCAATAGATGAAGACACTGAAGCTTTCAATAGAATGGCAGCAGCTGGTAGACTTCCAAAAAATACAGACGAAGAAAAAGTATTAAGAGACGAAGCTATGGAAGAAGCAAACAAATATGCTATGCAGGTTCCTTTTACTACAATGAATGATTCTTTACAGGTATTAAGACTTGCAAAAAAAGTTGCTGAAAACGGAAATCCCAACTGTCTTTCAGATGCAGGTGTTGCTAATCTTTGCGGATACGCTGCAATAATGGGTGCTTATTATAATGTCAAAATTAATGCTCCTTCAGTTGAAGATAAAGATTTCACAAACAATATGCTAAAAGATTGTGAAAAGATAATCTCGGAAGCTCAGAAGATTTATGATGAGATTAGGGGATATGTAGAAGGGAAACTTTAGAAGCAGTGAATAGTGAATGGTGAGAAGTGAATGGATAAAGGCCGATAAAATCCGATTTTTCGTAAAGTCGTAAAGTCGAATAATCGTTATAAAGGAGGGTTTTAACACCCTCCTTTTTTATTTTATTAAACAACTATAGTAACACAACTTTAGCTTTTAAATAATTATTATTTTCGATAAGTTTTTATGTTAAAATTAAGTAATTAATCAATAGGAGTATTTATGAACAAAAAAATATTATTTCCTCTTTCAATCACATTTTTACTTTTTATAATTTTTTATAATATCAGTGCTAGTGCTGTCGAGCATAATCTTTTAAATGCTGTTAAATTCATTGCTGATAAAGAACCATACTTTTTTGAAGAAAAAAAGTTTAATAAAGAAAAATATAATATTCTTGACCAAAACGAAATTCTTATGATAGCTAAACTAGATGAGTGGCACTTAGCATCTTTTGGATATCAAGCTGCTTCTTCGATCACTCAATACTGTAATGGAAATGAAGGTAACATTGCCAGTGCTATTGAGATGCTTGATATGCAAACAGACATTCCGGTAAAGTTTGGTAAAATTACTGATCCTAGACTCAATGAATATTTGGCCTTTGGCAAATTTCCCAAGTGTCCTTCAGGAGGAATCTATTCATATACTGAAAAAGATGGAGTTGTTTGTAGTATTCATGGAAATCGTAAAAATCCCAAATATGAAGAAGAAAAAAACGGTCTAATAATGGCAAGTCTTGCCTGGTACATAAAAACTGAAGATGATTATAAAAAGATTGAAGACCTTTATAAAAAATCAAAAAAAGAATTAACAATGATGATAAACTCAAAAAAACTTCCTAAGTTTCTTGCTGGAAATAATGTAAAATCAGAATATGAGGTGAGCTTTCCAAGCAAAGAAATTAAAGAAAAATATAAAGATAATTCTTTTAAAGCTGTAATTGATAATAAAGCTGTAATATTTTCTGAATATAAATTAGAAAAAGGTAGTTTGATATTTAGTGTAAGAACAAATTTCATTGGTCAGGAAAAAGATGGATATGTTTTGTTTATTCTTTCTTTTTCAAAGAATGTTTAACTTTTAGAGTGTTTTTGAAAGACTTTTTGCATTTTTTTATGAACAGACCATAATTCTTCAGAAGTTATTCCATGTTTCTTTTCCATATATGGCATATTGATTGTAATATAAGCATGAGTCTCGTCTTCAAATACATCCTCGTGATAACCACCGGAAGAACCTAAATGATCGTGTATCTTTTTAAGATCTTTTGCAGGTATGCTTGCAACCAGTTTTTTCATCTTTTTATTATAAACAGGGTCAGTGTAAAATAATGCATGTGCTATATCATGATCAAGTGTATCAAGATTAGTCGATCCATAGGTTCCTATAATATAGAACTTACCTTCAATATTTCCAAATTCTTTAAGAAAGATCTTTTCTTTTTTAGATAATGGATTAAACTTACCTTCTTTAAAAGGTTCAAGAATATATGATGGAATATTAAAACCGGACCAGTCCTGATTATATGTAAATCTACCAGTCTTCTTCCCTTTTGGAGAAGTCTTTCTATACCATGCTTTATATTCTTTTATTGAAAAGAACTTTCCACGATACTCAGGAGATTCAAAATGCTCCTGAAACCTCATAAAAGTCTCACAAAGATCTTTCTTTTTATCAAAATTAAGGTGAAATATGTTTTTAATTGGTTCTTCGATTTTAAAGATCATGTACTTTCCCTTTGTTATATTATAGACCAAAAATTTGTTGCTATCAGGAATCTATATTACTTTATACAATTATGTAGGTTTTACGCAAGTTTTTTTCATCTTTATCAATCAACATCTATTTTCAGTATCGACCTGTTTCATTCCTTCTATTGTCCACTCAATTACTTCGTTTAGCTCCATATTAATCATTTTACAACCTTCAAGTATTGTTTCTCTATTTACACCTGCTGCAAATCCTTTGGATTTAAATTTCTTTTTAACAGATTTAACTTTCATGTTGTTAATATCTTTATCAGGTCGCATTAATGAGGCTGCATATATTAAACCTGTTAATTCATCGATTGTATAAAGCACTTTTTCCATCTCAAGCTTTGGCTCGACATCAGAACATATTTTCCATCCGTGAGATATTACTGCGTGTATAATATCCTCTGATACTCCTTCTTCTTTGAGTATCTCTTCACTTTTTTTACAATGTTCTTCCGGATATAATTCATAATCAATATCATGCAAAAGTCCAACAACACCCCAATAATCAGGGTCATGACCTTTACGATCTGCAAAATATCTCATAGCTCCTTCAACAAATAAAGCATGTTTGATCAAAGCCTCATTTTTATTATATTTTTTCAATAATTCCATAGCTTTTTCATGGTTCATATTATCTCCTTGTGTATCTTGTGTATCTTTCAAAGTTCATTTTTTAACGTAATATTAAATGGTTATTATAAGAATTATACCATTGAATAAATTAACATTTCTAATTATTATTAAATTAATTAAAAATTAAAGAGGTAGATATGTTAAAAAAACATTTTAAAGATTTTAATTTTAAACTTTTTGGAACTCTAATTTTAGTATCTTTATTACCAACAATATATACAACAACTAGAATCTTTTTCTTAGGTAATTTAACTAGTGATTGGGGTTTTAATATCGCTAGTCAGCTTGCGTGGGTAAATATTTTTTATGAAGTAGTTCAAGAAGCATTAATACTTCCATTGTTTTATTTAATAAGTAAAGGTCTGGAAAATAAATCAGATTTAAATAATAGAGTTAAAACTGGATTAATAACTTCATTTTTTGTTTATTTAGTAATGACAATCTTTATGGTCACATTTACTGAACCTCTTTTGAATTTTATGGGGCAAAAAAAAGAAATATTATCTGCAACGGTAACTTATATAAGATTTGAAGCATTAGCTATTCAAATATCAGTGCTTTTTAAATTTATATCTATTGTACTTATACTCTTAAACAAGAACAAAAAACTTTTAAGTCTTCTTGGAATACAAATGGTTTTAACAATTCTTTCCGATACCTTCTTGGTAAGTACTCTTCCAATATCTTTTAATATTGGTGTCAATGGAATAGCTATTGGAAATATTTTAGTAAATATAGTTCTAGTTATCTCAGGAATACTATTTCTTAAAACTGAAAACATCTATATTTTTAATAAAACAAAGAATGATTTTAAATGGCAAAAAGATTGGTTTAAAATTGGTGGAATATCGGGTATTGAATCCTTTGTTAGAAATGCAGCATTTACTTTAATGATAATTAGGATGATAAATATGGTTCAGGAACAAGGAACTTTCTGGGTAGCAAACAGTTTTATATGGGGATGGCTTTTACTTCCAATAATGGCTTTAGGAGAATTAATTAAAAGAGATTCTGCTGAAGACCATAATAATGTAGATAAGAAGTTCTCTTCCTACATGATCATTACAGGAATAGTTTGTGGATTATGGATTTTGACTATACCATTTTGGAATCTATTTGTCGGTAAATTTATGAATGTAGAAAATTATATCACTGTTGTATTTATTGCTAAGATCTCTATTGTTTTTTACATAATCTTTGCATTTAATAATGTTGTAGATAGTATTTTCTATGGACTTGGTAGAACTGATCTAATGTTATATCAATCACTTATTGTAAATACATTCTTTTATGGTGGACTTTTTATAGCATATAGATATAACTATTTTGTACCATCCTTAAATAAAATCGCGATAATGTTTGGTGTTGGAATGGCAATTGATTCTATTATTACTTTTATAATGTTTGTAGTTCTAAAGAAAAAGAACAAGCTTGTATTGGTAAAATAATATTAAATTTAAAATGGTCTGGTTTTACCAAATTTATTACCACATTTGTTACATTCGAAAGCTGGACTATTGTCTGTTATAAGACAACCACCAAAAGTGACCTTTTTACCCTCTTCAAGACATTTAGAAACATATTCACTATCATAAAGTCCATACAATATTCTGTTAATATCATCCGAACCACACTTTGGACAAGGTTTATTTTTATAATTTGCTATAGGTTTTCTCATAATTTCCAATTAATTTGTATAAGTCGTTTCTGTATTGTTTTTAATAAATTATATATTTCACTTTCATTAGGTAATTCACCGTAAATAAGCTGTTTAAATTCTTTTGAATAATATTCTTTTAGTTGATTCCATGTTTCATCTAAATCAGAAAATATTAATGCTTTAGCAGGATGATTATTTATCCATTCGTTTCCTGTTCTATATCCGCTTTTATCATCATTACCCACTTTGCAAAGCATGTCATCAAAGGAGTTTGTGTTAAAAAAATTTTCAACATTATTTTCTTTTAAAAGGAAAAATAAATCATAAATATGTCTGATCTTCATTTTAAGACTGTAAATTGGATTTTCACTATATGAAAACCTAACAAGACTCATTATTTTTTCACAAAATGTTCTTTCTAAAGATAATACTTTTAATTTAAAAGGATGCATTTCATATTTATTAATAAGCTCTTGCTGCTCTTTTTCTTTCATCATATCGTAAATATAAGAACTGATTTTCATTTCAGAATAAGGTTCATAATAGCCGAGCCAACTAACTTCAAGTATTATTTCATTTCTAACTTGTTCAAAATTATCATTAAATATTTTTGGATAATTATGACATGTTTTTCTTATCATTCCTCTTTTTACAGTTAAACCTGAAACTTCTATTTCATCAAAAGGTTCAGTTAATGATCTGCTTATTTTTTTTATTTTGTTTTTTTTCTTATTATCAGAATCTTCATCAGAATGAATGATTACTAAATCAATATCTTCTGAAAACCTCTCAATTAATTTATAACATTTTGAAAGAGATGTACCACCCTTAAAAACAGCATAATCTTTTCCCGGTCCAACGAAGATTTTTTTTAATGCAAAAGTTATCCAATAATCTTTTTCAATTAAAAATTCTGCTATACTCAGAGAATCTGATGTTGCTTTAATTGCCTGTTTAAACAAGTTAGCGTTCTCGTGTAAAATCATACAATGCTCCAATAACTAGCATTATCATATTTATTGGCTAATTCTGGAATTTTATAAGTAGATAATGGATTAAGAGAATTCTTTAATTTATTTGTTTTATTTTTCATATTTATTTCGCTCAACATTAACCCGAGTAAAGCTCTTATTGCAGGAGAGTATTTAAAAGATAGATTAATTATTTTATCGATTTCAGCATTAGAAAAACTCTTTAATTTTTGTGTTAATATATTAAAAGATTTTTCTATAGTTGTATCAGGTATTTTCTTTATAAATCTGATTGAATCCAAAAATTGTAAATATTGAATATTCTCTTTCGATATTATGTTTTTTTGTTTTACAAATAATATTTGATACTTTTCTCTTTTTCTTTTCGGTCGAACATTATTTGTTCCAATCTGAATCTTATTGCTGATTTGAGTAGTTAAACCCATTTTGTTGAAAATACTATAACCAGTTAAGTATCCTATTGTTTTATCATCTTTTTCAAGAAGATCTTTCACTATTTGTTTAACTCCTGGTTTTAATTCACCAAAAGGAGAATTTTCTGATTTATAAAAACGACCTTTTGAAAGTCTCTTTATTTTACCTGAAGCAACCATTCTACTTAATGCTTTAGATATTGCATTTTTATTTTTCACCTCACCCAACAGATCGGTATAGGTGAAAATATAATCTTTCGGAAATCTATTTATTTTTTGTGCGATATAATCAGTTATTTTCATGAATTAACTTTAATATATATGTGATTAATTTGTCAAGTTTTTTATATAAAAAACATGACATTTTATCTTGAGTTTTGTTTCTTTTGTTGATTTCATCAGGAAGCACTTAGGCTTAATCTATATACTTTGTATATAGATTAAGCCTAAAGCGAACATTTATCATTGAATTTTAGAAATAGTTCTAATATAGAACTAAATATACAAAAAAACGTTCTTATGAAGAACTGGGAATTTATTTTTCTGAAGAGTTATTTATTATTCCCCATATTTTACCAGTCTCATCACCATATGAAACTGTTTTACCTAGATAATGAAAATAACAAGTTAAAGCACAAACAAATCCATCAAGAAGATCTTCATAACTCTTTTTATGAATCTTATCTTTAATAAGAGGAATATTTTCTTCAAAATCTATTATATTTTCTGAAAGGTAGTTTCTTAACATATTTAGATTTTCAAATAACTTCTGATTTCTAACTTCTCTATTTTCTTCTTTCCAATATTTATTTTTCTTTTCTACTTTATACGCTAAACGTTTCTCAAGATTTAAAAATTCTATTATAGAAATATGAGGATAAACTTCCATAAAACTTCTTTGTTTATTAAACTCAGAATTAGCATATTTAAAACCAAATTTTTCACAGGCTTTATAATATTCTACAGATAGAAATCCTGGTCTATCTTCTGTTGGACTATGGGTTGAAGCCCATTTTTTACCATAATATTTATTAACCTCATTATCAGCAAATCTTCTTGATACTATTTTAGAACTCCAAATCGGAATATCAAGAGCAATAATTTTAATATCTTTAAATTTATCAATTGTTTTTTCTAAAAATAGATCAAAACTTTGCAACTCATTATTAGGTGCTTTTAAAAAATCAATAGGATCTTCATTTAGGAATTCTGAAAAACTCCTGCCAAATTTAACAAGTGATAACTCATTGTTATTGGAAATTTTTAAAAGTGCAACACCTGTTGGATTTTCTTTCTTCCATGCTGCATCTACTCCAAGTATCAAAGTTTCAGTTTGATTTACATCGGAAGATTTTGTTGGTTTTATAATTTTCTCTTTATTATTGTTGCTATAAAAATCATATACTTTTTGAAGTTCATCTTTCCAATATACGTTTTCAGAATTTAATAATTCTTTAGCAAGACGATTAAAACTCTTTCCAGGTTCTTTTTTCTGTTTATTAATAACTAAAACACTTAGGAGTATTTTATTTTGAGAATATGATTCCTTACTCAAATCTGATAATAATTTATAAAATAATGATGCTTTTGGTCCTCTACCATAATTTATAACTTTCTTATCAGTATCAACAGCTTTAACAACCTCTCCATAAGTAAGAGTTTTCTTATCTTTAGCAGCTTGTATAAGTAAGAATTTGATTTTTGATTTAATATCCATATTTATAATTTATAAGAAAAATGACAATTCCTAAAATTAGTACATCTTAATTTTTTACCATCAATTTCTTTTGATTTATACAACTTTCCCCTCCCACATTTTGGACAAATGTTATTTTTTAAATCTTTTTCAAATCTTTCTTTAACCTTTATGATCCATTCTTCACTCAAAGTCTTTTTGCTTTTTCCAATATGACCAATTTTAGATACTAAGGATGGTCCAATACATTTTATTGTTGAATAAAAAAAATGCTCATTTTTACCACCAAAATAAAACTCGCAATTTTTACAATATTTCCATAACACAGAATTTTCACCTTTATATTTATATATTCCTAGAGGACATTTATAAGAATCACTTTCATGATTATTAACAATCACATAATTTATTGGATTTTTGTTTAATTTCTCATAATAAACACCAATTTGATTGAAATAAAAATCTGTTTTTTCATTATGTAACCATTTTTTATTTTTTATTCCATATATTAATTTGTGTTTCAATGAATTTATATCAATATTTCTAGAAAATTTCGATAAATCAATTTCTATAGCAGAAATATTAGATTTTTTAATTTTTACGATTTTTTCTTCTGGAGTTTTATGTGTTACAAAAATTTCAACAATTAACTTACGACCTTTATATTCAAAAATAATATCTGGAACAAAAAAATCTTGATCAATATCCTTTTCAGAATTTTCCAGATTAATTTTTTTTTCAATCTTTACTGATTCTATTTTTAGTTTTCTTGCTTTTGAAAAAAAACCATATTTTTTTTTGTGGGAAAAACCACAATCTACATGAGGAATCCAAAATTCTTTACTTTCTTCTAAAATTTCCTTAGCAACTAAATGTAAAGAACTCTCAAGTGCACCTCCACATTCTTTTTTACTTTGATGTGAAAAGTGATGCGCTTTTTTTCCTCCTTTATTAGCAATTAAAGGTGTTTTACAACAAGGGCAAACAATGTCATTATGTAATCCGCTTTCTACTTCAGAAATATAGATGGATTTTCCGTTTTTCATTCCTATTTCTAACTTAACTTCACTCATATATTGCTCTCAAAATTTTTAATAATGAGTTCTTTAATCCAATTTAGAGATTCCGGGTATTGATTACAATCAAGTACAAACTCCTGGCCTCGTCCAACAGAACTTAATCTGCATAAACTACCGTCTTTTTTCCATCTCTTGAGGTTTTTATGATATGAGAGTGGTATTTTACCTTTTTCCGGATAAAACCATTTAGGAAGAACCCAATCCGTAATTTTATGTGAATCAGGACAACTTAAACATAATTCCACGCGATATTTTCTGAAAACTCCTGATCCATTTATATTCAATTCTTTTTTATCAATATTTAATTTTTCAGAAGCTATATAAAGAGTGTTATTTTTAGAGTTTTCAAATTGAAAATGTGGATGATATTTCGCCCATGATAAATTATCAGTTTCTTCTTTTGATAAATGGATTATTTGTCCAATTTGAAACCATCCCCATAATACATGTTTAGGTCTTGAACTTTTATCAAATTGATATACACCTTTTATTTTTTCTACTTCTCTAAAAAGACCAAAAAAAAGAAAAATATCACCAATCCCAATTCCATTATTTTTTAAATGACTTTGAGCTAAATCTTTCTGGCCAAAAATTGGTTTCCATCCATTATTTCTTTTAATTGTTCCTGGAAATATATCCGGGTCAATATGAACGTTATCTTTACCTTTTATTTTCCCGTTAGTTAGATCGGAAACTATCTTCCCTACAGATTCACTTTTATGAGTTTTAAGCTCGTCATAAGTAATAATTGAAGTTTCATCTGGTATAGGTAAAGAAAGCATAGTGTTATCTTCAAATATTGGACTAGGAACACCACCAGCTGATGAATCAAAACCCTTTCTGCTTAATATTAGTTTCATAAAATTATAATTTTTGGTAATATCTTTTAATTTTATTAGCCATTAATTTTCTTCTCTTATCTAAAAATTCTTCATAGTTATTGTGGTTCATATTAAAAATTTCATCAGGAATACAATTAGTTTTAAAATTATCTTTTAATTCATGAATGTTATTAATTCCTGAATATTTTAAGTTTTTTTCTAGAATGTGATTTTTAATTTCATTTAAATATTTATTTGGAGATTTATCACCGACTTTTATATTGATTTCTTGTTGCACATAGACATAATTAGCAACTTGATTGTATTGATTTTTAGTAAAATTATTATTTTTTAGATATGATTTTGGAAAAATATGATGTATATCTCCTCTGTGTTCTATCATTTGTTTTACTGTGATATCTTTTGATAAAAATCCTTTATCATTATTTTTTATCTGAGCAGCCCAGAAAACATTAAGAGCTGGATTATTTGTTTGAGATCTTATTAAATCCTGTACAAGACCAATATTCCAAAATGAATCAGTTAATTGTGCATCTTCAACATCTTTGATTGTTTTTTCTATTCCGTTTAAATTAATATTTTTTATATCACGATCGAAAATAGATTCAGGTGAACCAGAATATCTTTTTAATAAAACACTCATTACAAACCATCTTTTAATATAGTTTTCAATTAAATTTGCTTCTATCTTTTTTTCATTCAAGTGTAAATATAAAGCATAGGAAAAGTTAAGAGCATTTTTGGAATTAATTAATTTAGAATTTACAAAACCACAAGATTTTATTATCATTAAAAATCTTTCAAAATACTTTCTATTCATAAAGTTTAAAATTGCATTATTTAAAATTTCAAAAGAATATTCAGCTATCTCTTCTTCATAAGCTCTTGTCTCAAAATTTCTTCCTGAAAGTAAACTAACTAAATCACTTAATTTTCCCCTTTTAAATTTAAAACAAAAAGATACACGAATCATATCTTTATAATCAGGATTATATAAATTATCCTTTATTTTACTAATCCATTTCATTTTTTCGAAAAAAACTGTTTTCATAAAATCTATATCATGGTCTTTTATAAATTCTATAAATTCTGATTTTGTATTTGCATGACAAAAATAATCGATGGTCTTTCTTAGTATATCTCCATTATATTTTTTGTTGGAAGCAATTTTTGACATAACAAAATCAGCTTGACTTAAAACAACTCCTTTTGAATTTATTCTTATAAATATTTCTGTTACAATATCAATATCAAGTTCATGTTTTAATTCAATTACACCAATATGTTTTTGTATGATATTTCTTAACTTTTGAATTCTTTTTTCAATTAAGTTAGGATCTAAATCTTGATTTTTTCCAATATAGTTATTTACAAACTTCATTGTTGAAAAATCAGATTTAAATATTTCAGATATATCATTTATCCATTGGTCATCTTTTCCGATTGCAGAATTTAATACATCAAACATTTCTTTTATAGGGTTAAAAGCAATTTTTATAACAATTTTATTATATTTATCATCAACAATTTTTTGACCTAATAGTGATGTAGTCAATGCAGTAATTCTCTGTTGTCCATCAATCAATATTTTTTTTCCCAGAGATATTTCATTATTTTTTAATTTTATATCTGGATTTCTCCATGTAATAATATATCCAACTGGATAACCTTTATATAAACTATCAATTAAATCTCTTACTTTGGTTTTTTTCCATACAAAGGGTCTTTGTATTTCAGGTATTGCTATTTCGTCCGATTTAACCCAATTAACAATTGCTTCAATGGTGTATTGATTTACAGAATATTTTTCCATATATTTATCCTTATAAATAAAATGTGCAACAAAATTTGTTGGTAAATTTATATTAGCAGCAATATTTTACAGATTCAAACAATTTCTTAACAAAACGAAAAGTGTTGGGGATATTAATAGTAGCGTTTATTTTAATGAATAGTTCACTGGTTTTAACAGAAGTAGAAAGTATCCAACAGTTCTAACCGAATGTCTTATACAGACCCCAAAAGCCACAAGTACCTCCCTGCCAATTACTTTTTACATAAGAAGTTCCTAAATGTTAACATATTTATATGCATTTTTTAATTATAGACACCATTAAGGTTAATATTTTGTTAATTTTTTTGTCCAATTATCATATTTTTTTTGAACAGAAGTAGGCAAATTATTGTAATCTAACAATTCTATTGTTAATTTTAAATGATGTTTACATAGGGCACTATTATCCAATCTGTCGTTAATTAAATTTTTTTCATCTGAATCAAGTATTTGAAACATAAAAATTATTTCTTGATCGCTGAAATTTTTAATCATTTCTTCATAATAATTAATTGATGACCATGATCTTCCATATCCATTTCCAATAATAGTCATTAATACTACATTTACATATTGATGTTTAATTTGAATAGGTCTTTGGACTTGATTAGATAGATCAAACAATTCTTTTGCAAATGGTGCCTCATTATAAAAATTATTTGCATTCATATGAGCATTATATAAATTGTTTAAAATTATTTTAAATTTATTAAAAATAACCCAATCTGGAACTTCTTGAAATAATTCTAATTTTTGCATTAATTGTGTTGCCGCTTTTCTTCGAGGTTCATCGTTTTTCACAATATATTCATTAAAAATTTCTAAAAAAGAATCAATTTCTTTTCTGCTAAATGTTCCAATAAATTTTTGCAAAAAAAACAGAGAATTATTTCGTTTATATCTTTCAAGATTAGGATCGCAAAATAATCCAAAAAGAGCCTTTAGAATATAATCTTTTTGAATATGATTTGTACTGTTTATTTTATTTTTCCAAAAAGAGAAGATTTCTTCTGTTGGATTTTGATTTTCTATAAAATTGAAAAAATCTTTTATATCTAGACCTTTAATTTCAGTTTTTTGTTTTAAACAATGATTATTACATGTTTGAATAAATGATAATAGTTCAAAAGCCGCAATTTTAGATTTAGGAGGATGTGCAGTTGAACAGTTATTTCTCATTTCTCGATTTTTATTTAAAATATAATATGATTCATCATTAATTATTCCTAATTCAAGGCATTTAATTAAAATTTCAGAATCTGAATAATCATTATTATCAAATCTTTTTATTTTGAAATCAGGATTCATTTTTTCAATAATTTCTAATCCAAACAAACGCATCTTATCTCTTAAATTAATTATTGTTAAATTCCAAATGTAATTTAGTGCACTATCAAATAACCCTGTACTTATTGCAAGACAACATCTAATTAATTCATCACCCCTAAATTCTTCAGGTATATCATCTAATAAATAAGGTAGATTACTAAGAGTTTGTTGAATTTCTTCGGTCTTTGGTAATGTATCACGTGGTACTTTAAGCAAATTACAAAACGTGTCTAATATTGTTTGACTTTTATCCATTAATACGGGAATATTATCTTTCATAATAATCCTTTCTAAGTTAATAAAATTTTTTTAATTATATTTTATAAAAAACTAATAATCAACCATAAATTTTATAGTCTATCAAACTACTGTTATATTCTAATATTTTGATTAGAAAACTAAAGAAGCATAAGAAAACAAATCTTGGTATGTGATGCTTTTTTAAATCTTAACAAATAAGAGAGATATTTTTTATAAGATTGTTTTTTATTTTTTCGATTAATTTAAATGAACTTTCTATTTTTTCTACAATTCTTTTTTGTTCATTTAATGGTGGTAAAGGTAAGGTAAATGTTTTCAATGAAGTTGCATTAATATTTGGTTGTCCAGTTCCTGTTTTTTTATTTTTTATTTGGCTCCAATATATTGATGAATCCAAAAAGAACCTTAAAAAATCTGCTGATATATTTTTACTAGTAACCAGACGAATCATATATGATGCAAAGACAGCTTTTGGTGGTTGTTTAGAAATTAAATAAGATTTTCCAACAGTTCCACCAGTTCTTGCAATTAATATGTCATTTAAACCTAATTTATATTTTATAAAATCAATATTTTTAATTTCACATGTTGGAACAGTTTCCCAACAAACGTTGTTGTTCTGAACATCTGTTATTCGTAATAATTTAATATCAAAAGAGTTGTGTTTTGCAGATGCAGTATAGCCGTAGTGAATTTTTGATGTTAAATCATTTAATTGAACCCATTTCCATGATGATGGGATTTTGAATGGTATTTCTTCGGGTGTAATTGGTGGAAGTGGTTTTTGTTTTTTTATCTTTTTTTCTTTGATTAATTTTTGTTTTTCTTTTTCGATTCTTTTTAATAATTCTTTTGCCGGTTCATCATTTGGATCTTGAGAAACAAGTTTTCCACGCATTGCTAAATCTAATATTTTTTCTTGTGTTAAATCTATTGTTTTAAATAATAATTCTTTTTTTTCATCTATCTGATCAATCAAAGAAAATAAACTTTCTATCTTTTCTACAATTCTTTTTTGTTCATTTAATGGTGGTAAAGGAATTAATATATTATTTATAGATGTAGTATTTAAAGTTTTACCTTTAATAGCTGTTTTAGTATTTCCTAAATTACTTAATAATGGAAGAAATTCTAATAAAAAATTTCTAATAATATATTCTTCATTGATATAGGGAAAGATTGATATAATTGCCTCATTATGAAAAGCATTTTTTTTCAAAATAGAAACATTTCCAATTGTTAATTTAAAACTCATTAATAAAGTTTCTTTTGGTATAATATTTTTTTTAAAAGTATTTAAGTAAGCATATTCTGAAACTCTTTCTTTTGTTTCTGTAATAAGTTTATTTTTTGTCATATCGGATATAGAAACCCATAAATAATCTTCTTCCCAATTTCGTTTATCTTTTCTAGGTGGTGTTTTTCCAATATTAAAGTTGATAATTTGACCTAATCTTACCCATTTCCATGATGATGGGATTTCGAATGGGATTTCTTCGTTTGTAATTGGAGGAAGTGGTTTTTGTTTTTTTATCTTTTTTTCTTTGATTAATTTTTGTTTTTCTTTTTCGATTCTTTTTAATAATTCTGTTGCTGGTTCATCATTTGGATTTTGCGAAACGAGTTTTCCACGCATTGCTAAATCTAATATTTTTTCTTTAAGTAGTTTTGTATTCATAATTATTCGATTATTCCACTTAATTCTTCTTTTAATACTGAAACCAGATTTTCAATTTCTTTTGAAGTATAATTCATCTCAAGTAATAGTTCTTTTAATGTTCTTTCATCTTTCTCAGTAGTTTTATTTGGATTTTTAAAATCCAAGTTATAATTATTTTTTTCTATCTGTTCTAATGTAATTTGGTAAGCATTTTCAGTTTCTGTATCTCGATTATCCCACCATTTTTTTACTAGGTTAAAATGTTTCTTTCTTAAAGGTTTTGTTTTTGTAAATCCATTTTTTAGGCCTTCTGGTAAAGGCATTTCATAAAAATCTATTTTTTCTGTTGTTCCTGACTTTTCAAAGAAAAGTATATTTGTAGATATTGAAGTATAAGGACTAAATGCTCCATTTGGAACTCTAACTATAGTATGTAGATTAAAATCTTTTAACAATCTTTTTTTGATTGCAATTTTAGTATTATCATCACCAAATAGGAATCCATCTGGTAAAACAACAGCAGCACGACCATTTTGTTTTAATGAGTACATTATTCTAGCCATAAAAAGATCGGCGGTTTCAGATGTTCGGAGTTCTCTCGGAAAATTAGTTTGTATACCTTTTTCTTCTACGCCACCAAAAGGCGGATTCATTGCAATAATATCAAACTTTTTTTCTTCTGTTATTTCTCTTACATTTATAGCTAATGAATTATCTCTTTTTATATTTGGTGCATCAATTTCATGTAATAAAAGATTTGTCATACATAAAAGATGTGGCATTGGTTTTTTTTCAATTCCATAAAAAGAATTTTGTAATAATTCATGTCCAGACACAGTTCCAGCTTTAGGTAAAGCATTCAAAAACGAAATCAAAAATCCACCAGTTCCACAAGCAAAATCTGCGAACTTTTCTTTTAGCTGAGGTTTAAGCATTTCTAATATAAAATCTGTAATTGGTCTTGGTGTATAATATTCACCTGCATTACCAGCACTCTGGAGGTCTTTTAGTATTTCTTCGTAAATATCATTAAATGAATGTCTATCTTTAATTTCTGTAAAATCTATTTTGTTAATCTCATTAATTACCTGTCTCATAAGAGTTCCGGATTTCATATAATTATAACTATCTTCAAATACTTGTTTCACTATTAGAGATCTTTTATCCATACCTTCAGAAACTTTGATGTTTTTTAACTGTTTAAAAAGTTTTTCATTTACAAACTCAAGTAGCTTATCTCCTGTTATTCCTTCTTCATCTTCCGCCCAGTTTCTCCATCTTAATTCTTCAGGAATTACAGAATTATATTTTTCTTCAAGTTCCCATTCTTTTTCTTTTGAATCAAATATTTTTAAAAATAACATCCATACAAGCTGAGAAATTCTCTGAGCATCACCATCAACTCCAGCATCCTGTCTCATTATATTTTGAACGTTTTTTATAAAGTTTGCTATTGTCATTAAACAAGCTCCTTAAGCATATAGTTCATCTTCTAATTTTTTAATTACTTTCAAATATTCTTCTTTTCCGCCAAATTCTTCTATTATTTTTACTGGCGTTGCTATCTTATTAAATGGGTCTAACCAAAGCACTTTAATTTTTTCAATTTCTGAAATGCCGGTATCTTCATATTTTTGAAGTAATCCTTCTATTACTTTTTGAGCAATTTCTGAATATTTGCCAAAATAACTTCTTTTTTTTACATTGTTGGCTCTTTCATGTCTTGTTAAAGGTTTTTGATCAAAAGCTATATGACAAATTAGATCAAAATCATCTAAATCTTTTCCAACTTCTTCTCTTAAAGCATCCAAGAAAACTCCATTTTCTTTTAGTTCGATTAATATAGCTTCTTTTTTTTCTTCAGTTTTCCATTTGTTTATAAAATCATGAAGAGTTGAATAACCCTTTAAAATATTCTTTTTAGTGAAATCTTTTAAGGATTCAGTTACTAATTTTCCGTCTTTATCATAATATTGAACACGCTCATGAATAATTCTAACTTCAACATCATCAACTACATATTTAACTCTTGGTGTGTCTTCACCATCATCAGGTGGAATATCAATAATTGTCGGCCCTTCTGGTGGGTCTTTAGGAGCTTCTTCTGGAGGAAAAGCAGGTTCACCTGGTTCAGGTTCGTAAATCTTTACTGGGTCTCCATCGAAATTAGGGTCAGCAAAGTGTCTTGTTACACCTCTAAAATCCATTATTGTAAAATACCATTTATCAAATTCAGTTTTTATACGAGTCCCACGACCAATAATCTGTTTGAATTCAGTCATACTTTCGATATTACTATCCAGTACAATTAATTTACATGTTTTAGCATCAACACCTGTAGTTAATAACTTGCTTGTTGTAACAACAACAGGGTATTTACAATTTGGGTCTATAAAATTATCAAGTTGAGCTTTTCCTTCCTGATCATCACCTGTTATTTTCATAACATAACGATTATCTTCTTTCATCATATCAGAATTTTTATTAGCAATAGCCATTCTCATTCTTTCAGCATGCTCGATATCCACACAAAAAACTATAGTTTTACTAAATCTATCAGTTCCTTTTAAAAATTCTGTTACTTTTTCTGCAACCGAATCTATTCGTTTCTCTAGGATTAAAGTTCTGTCGAAGTCTTTGATATTGTATAATCTATCCTCAATAGGAATACCATATTTATCTAACTTGTCTTTTTCAGGTCTATATCCATATAAATCTATATCTAAAGATACTCTAACAACTTTGTAAGGAGCTAAGAAACCATCTTCTATACCTTGTTTTAAAGAATAAGTATAAACAGCATCATTGAAGTATTCATTTGTTGAGATATCTTTTGTTTCTTTAGGAGTTGCTGTAAGACCTATTTGTGTTGCTTCATTAAAATATTCAAGAACTTGTCTCCATGCTGAATTATCTCTTGCTGAACCTCTATGGCACTCATCAATTATTACTAAGTCAAAAAAGCCTGGACTGAACTGTTTATATACATTTTGCCAGTCTTCGCTTCCTGTCATGCTCTGATATAAAGCTAAATATACTTCATGTGCTTTATCAATTTTTTGCCTGTTTAATTTGATCATCTTATCGCCAAATGGTCTAAAATCATTTGACATGGTTTGATCAACAAGAATATTTCTGTCTGCTAAAAATAAAATTCTCTTTTTAATTCCAGCCTTCCAAAGTCTGTATATAATCTGAAAAGCAGTGTATGTCTTACCTGTTCCTGTAGCCATTGTTAAAAGGATACGATTCTGTCCTTTTGCTATAGCTTCTAAAGTTCTGTTAATAGCAATTCTTTGATAATAACGAGGAGTTATTCCGTCGAATTCAAAATAATATTCCTGATCGATTAATTTTTCTTCATAATCATCAATATTTTTGTATTTTTTATATCTTTCCCATAGTTCATTTGGACTAGGGAATTCATCCATTGTTAATTCTCTTTCAAGACCTGTGAAATTATCATGTTCAATAAATCCATCACCGTTTGTACTGTATATAAATGGAACATCTAAAATATTTCCATATTCTAATGCTTGTTGAAGCCCGGTAAGCATTGATTTTTTGTTATCTTTAGCTTCGATTATGGCAATTGGATAATTAGGTTTATAACTTAATAAATAATCTGCTCTTTTTCTTTTTTGCCTTGTATGGAAACTACCTCGAACTAATACACGACCATCAGTAAAAAAATATTCTGTTTTAACTTGTGTCATTATATCCCAACCAGCTTTTTTGATTGCTGGATCAATGAACTTAAGTCTAATATCCTGTTCTGTCATATCCTTTTTATTCATACAGGTTCCCGTATATAATATTTTATAAATATTACCATAGAAATTATACTTTTGAAATATAAAACTTAACAAAGTGATTTTCGATTTTTTATCTTTCCTAATGTAATCAGTACAATTGGGGTCAGATCATAAAATTCAAAACATTCTACTATATATTACGCGGTAAGTTTACCTAAAGGTTTTTAATTAAAATGAGACACGTATTAGCTTCATCTTAATACACATTAAGTTTATCAACCAGCATAAATCTCATAGCTTCATAAAACTTACGAGTCTTATCATAATAGTTTTAAGAAGATGTTAAACATCTTTTTTAAAGGTAGATTTAATGTTATAATAATAATTAAGAATCGACTAACGGAGAAACTGATGAAATTAAATTTTGAAGCTTTAGAAAAGGCTTTGACATCTTACAAAAATAGTATTGAATCTTTGGAAAAAGCAAAAGAATTTGAGACTACAGATAAGAAGATGATCAATACTTTAAAAGCTGGAATTATTCAGAATTTTGAATTCACTTATGAACTCTGTTGGAAATTTATGAAAAGATGGCTTGAAAACAATGTTAGTAAAACAGAAGTTGAAGGTATTTCCAGAAGACATCTTTTTAGATTGGCAGCAAAAAATCATCTTATCGATAGTGTTGATGATTGGATGTTATTTCATGAAGCAAGAAATCAGACTTCGCATATATATGATGAGACAGTAGCAGAAGAAGTTTATAAAAAGACTCTTGAGTTTATATCTAAAGCAAAAGAACTTTACAATAATCTGTTGGAAAAAAATGATTGATTTAAACAATAAAGAACTCAGTACAGTTAAAAACATTCTAAAAGAGATCATCCCTGAACTTGAAGTTATTGCTTTTGGTAGTAGAGTCCGAGATAATGCGACCGAATTTTCAGACCTTGATCTGGCAATAAAATCCAAAGAACCTTTAACACTTTCTATTCTACAAAGTCTTAATGAGGCTTTCGAAAACTCAGAACTGAATTTCATAGTTGATATTGTTGATTATAATAATATATCAGATATTTTAGAAGTATTATTGATGAAAATTATGAAGTGATTCAGTGAAAATCAGGGATCAGGGATTAGGGTAGGACTTATTTAATTTAGAAGCAGAAAGTAGGAAAAAGGGAGTAGAAAGTAGGAAACCATTATAAACTTTTATTTGTTTCTTTTTTTAGCCTTTCCTATTTCCTATTCTCTACTCTCTATTTTCTGCCTTTAAAAGCTTTTTCGAAAAATCGACCCATCGTGTTTCTTCTTGCATCTTCGGATTACGCTTTACGCTTATCGAGATATCGTATTATCGAAATATCGAGTTTATCATAAATTACTATATCGAGATATTTTTGTTGAGACACAATCTTTTAAAGTTCCTGGTTCTGAGAACAGTATAAAATTTCTTTTCGCCCTTGTTAACGCCGTATAAAGAAGCTCCTTCGTTAAAAATCCCCCTGCTCCCGTCAACACCGTCATCACATCATCAAACTCAGACCCCTGCGATTTATGTATTGTCAATGCAAAAGCGACTTCCCATTTAGGTATCAAAGTCAACAGATGCTCTTTTTTAGTTCCAGTCTTATCAAAGAACACAGCATAAGCTTTATCATCTTTTTCCTTTACAAGTGCAGTATCACCATTATATATCCCAAGCGAATAATCGTTTTGAGTTATC
>PKTL01000061.1 GCA_002867475.1 Candidatus Woesearchaeota archaeon | reverse complement strand
CATGAGGAATTCTTGTATTAAAAAAAAAAAAGAATATTGAAGCTTCTTAGAACACTAAAAGAGCATATATAATAATCTATAAATATGAGGTATATAAAAAATGGGAATGTTTGACCAAATACTGACAATATTAGGATATGTTAATCTTGCAGCATGGATTCTTGCAGCTATAGCATCCTATAAGTTCAGAACAATATTCAAGGAACATGCAAAATCTTGGACATTGATAATGGTAGGTAGTATCTTTGTCGTAGGAAGACAAGTTATAAAGCTACTACCTTTCTATGCAACAGATATAGGATACATAGCAAGATATGTAGTTGGCGGAATTGGCGCGTTGATACTTTTCATAGGATTTCTAAACCTATACATGGAGGCTAAAAGAATATGAGAATCAAAAAATTACTATACGGCCTAATATTTTTAATAAGTATGTTTACAGCTCAAGCAGCAAGTCAACAAGGAACAAATGTTAGAATAGTGGAAGATACCCTTTGGGTAGCAACATTCATAGTATTATCCTTATTCTCATATGTTTTCATCAATATATCAAAAGGTGGAAATAAAGGATTATATTATGGATATGTGGTTCTGCTGCTTTCAGGAATCTCAGGATTTTTATGGAAAGGGATCGGACTTATCAAAAGAGTTATGATAACTTCAAACCCTGAATGGTTCTTTAATATAGCAAGAGAAACATTTGAAGGATTGACAGGACTACTTTTTGCGATAGCTTTCTTGATTCTGTTCATAACCTTAACAAAGAAGTAAATCTACTTCTTTCTTTATTTTTTTATTTTCTATCAATACATAACATTCAATATTATGAATAAGATAATCATCAACAGATTTACGTTCAATCCTTTTTTCATCTCTTCTCTTTGTTCAGGATTTAATAAAAATACTGTTATCATAATACTTGCATAACCTGCTAAGTGAGCAATATGACCAACATTACTTGAGGGGTCAGGATATAAGAATCCTGTGAAATCTCCAAACATCTGAAGTATTCCTAAAATAAAGATAGGCATAGGAAATCCGAGCAGAACATATGATAAATAAAAGGGTCTTATGAGTATTGCCGCTGCTACAAGGCCACTTATTGCTCCACTTGCACCAATTCCTGTATTTAAAAAAATTCCTGCGCTGATTAGGTGAGAGATTATTCCTGCTCCAAAATATACAAGAAGCATTTGCTTTGTCCCGAGATATTTTTCAGTGACCCTTCCAAATACAAAAAGAAATATCATGTTTCCAAAAAGATGCATCAGGCTTGCATGTAAAAACATATGACTAAACATTGATATAAAATTGTATGTGTAAAAGTTTTCTGGGCTACTAACAAAATAATCTAAGTGCCAATAAGGAATCAATATGAACACTTCTATCAAGAATATAACTACATTTGCGATTATTAGATAGTATGTTACTTTTGCATCCTTGAAGAAATGAGTAAATTCATGATAGATGTTCAATAACTCACTTGGTTCTTTCTTGCCAAAAGCCACCATCAATAAGATCCAAGGAAATTGAATTATATGTTTTAGAACACTTAATATGAACTGTGTCTCTGTCTTGATCTCTTGATTATTACTCATCTTATTATCCATTTAAAGAGTAATCAACTGCTGAATGGACTATTATCTCAATAGTATCAAATAACTTAATATCAGTGTGCGTCTGATTTATTGCTAAAGGTAATTCAGTGCATCCAAGAACTATCGCTTCTGCTCCTTTCTTAACAAAATCTCTTATGATATCTTTCAATAGAATTATATCTTCAGTTCCTTGATGTGCCCCCATAACTCTTTCAATGATTGAATTCAACACTTTTTGTTGTTCTTTATCTGGAGATATTGTCTCAATTCCTTTATTATTGAAATAATTTTCATAAAGTTTTAGGTTTATCGTGCTTTCTGAACCAAGTATACCAACTTTTCCATATTTGTGTTCTTTAACTTTTTCGAATGTCTTTTCCACAATGTTGAATATAGGTATTTTCACTGCATCTTGCATTTCCTTATAAAATATGTGAACAGTATTGCATGCAATAATTATCAAATCAGATCCGGCTTTTTCAAGTACCCTGACACCTTCAATGAGCTGTTTTTTCACGAGTTCTTCATCTTTTATACCTGTTTCGTCAAAGCCTTCCATTGGTAAACTGTATATGTGTATAGGTGGATAGTCTGAATCTTGAACTGCACCATATTTTGTTTGAGAGTATCTTATCATCTTATGATATAAGTTTAAGGATGCTTCTGGACCCATACCACCAAGGACACCTATTGTTTTATTTTTCATAATAGTAAATAAGAACTGATTATTTTTAACTCTTTTCAAAAAAATATTAGAAAAAAAATAGAAGAACAAAGGTTCTTCTACTGGACTATCTAACAAAATTAAAATATAAAAATCCCTTAAAAAGGGGGTTTCCCTCAAAGAAAAGAACTCTTTGAGGGAGGTTGTTTTGGGGTTGAAGAACTCTTTAATCGTGCTTTTACTTAGGGTTAGGGGTTTGGGGGGTTGTATTGCAAGAATTATATGCAATAAGTAAAAGCATCAACTAAAGGGTAAATATGATTGAAGTAAAACACTAGAAGAGTTTTGCTCTTCTGTGCCCAAAAGACTGATTAGTCTTTTAAGGTTACCTCATTATTTCGATTCCCAGTTCATCATCCATTGATACTGTTTCTCTAACAGATGATTTCTGTGTTTCTTTTCCAACGATCCAAGGGCTTTGAACTCCTGTGATTATTGTCATCACAGTAATCTTTCCTTTTAGATCTTCAGCCACTCTTGCTCCCCAGATAACGTTTGCGTCGTCATCTAGGCTTTCTGTAACCAGTTCCCCTACTCTTGAGATTTCCTCTAGTGTTAGGTCTGGTCCTCCTGCAACGTGGATAAGTGCTCCTGTTGCTCCAGCATAGCTGATGTCGAGTAGAGGGTTTGAAAGTGCTCCTTTAACTGCTTCTTCTACCTTGTTGTTTGTGTCTGATGCTCCTACTCCGATTGCTGCTACGCCACCATTTGTCATGATTGCTTTTACGTCTGCGAAGTCTAAGTTTACTAGGCTTGGGATTGCGATTGTTTCTACAATTCCTTTAATCATTGTTGCAATTAGCTCGTTTGCTACTGCGAATGCTTGTTGGATTGGTAGGTCTCCTGCGATTGCTACTAGCCTATTATTATCAATTACTATGACTGTGTCTGATACTTGTCTTAGTTGCTGCAAGCCAAATTCTGCTTTGTCAACTCTTGCTCTTTCAATCTTGAAAGGCATTGTTACTGTT
>PKTL01000076.1 GCA_002867475.1 Candidatus Woesearchaeota archaeon | reverse complement strand
TTAAGTGATGGTGTTGGTGGAGCAGTTCTTAATACGATAAATTCTGTTTTTGTCGTTGGTGATTATGCATATATAACAAGCACTTTTGGTAATGCTTTGGAGATTGTTGATGTTAGTGATCCTAGCAATCCCTTTCATGTTGCTAATCTTAGTAATGGTGTTGGAGGGGCATCAATAAATCTTCCATATGGTTTATATGTTCTTGGTGATTATGTTTATATCGCAAGCATGAGTGGTGATGCTTTGGAGATTGTTGATGTTAGCGATCCTTATAATCCTGTTCATGCAGGAAAATTAAATAATGGTGTTGGAGGTGCTTTACTTGATGCACCCTATAATGTTGAAGTTATTGGAAATTATGCATATGTTGTAAGTGGAAACAGTAATGCTTTGGAGATTGTTGATGTTAGTGATCCATCAAATCCTGTTCATGCTGGTAGTTTAACACATGGAACTGGTGGTGCGCTTCTTTCATATCCAGAAGCTCTTTTTGTTAGCGGAAGATTTGCTTATATTGCAAGTTCAAGTAGTAATGCTTTGGAGATTGTTGATGTTAGTGATCCATCAAATCCTGTTCATGCTGGTAGTTTAAGTGATGGTACTGATGGTGCACTTCTTGAAGGAATTGATTCTGTTTTTGTCGGAGGAGATTATCTTTATTTCACAGCTTATTCAGAACACAATCTTGGCGTTGTTGATATTTCTGATCCTACTGATCCTCAATATCTTGGTAGTTTAGTTGATGGTGTTGGTGGTGCGCTTCTTTCATCTCCTGAAGATGTTTTTGTTGTTGGTGATTATGTATATGTAATAGGTGGAGATTTTGCATTAGAGATTATAAAATTAAATGGTTTGAACACTCATTCAGCAGACATTGGTAGTGCAAGTATTGGAAGTTTGAATGTAGATAATCAGTTAACTGCACAAAAAGGTAGTATCTCTGATGGTTTGAATGTAGGTACTGGCGGTTTGAAAGTTGATGGTGGAATCACTGCAGGTAATGATACTTTTATTGATGGTGACTTGAATGTTACTGGAACCATTTATGGGGATGGAAGCGGTTTGACAGGTATAAGTGGAGATGGTGTTGGTATTGATGGTAGTGATGGTGTTTACTTGTATGATGATGGTAGTACTGTTAGTTTTAATGAGACGAAATTGAATGCTACTATTGCTGATTTAGATACAGACACTGACACAGATACTTGGTGGAGTATAGTTACAAGATGGTTCTTCAATAATAGTAATAGTCTTGATTTCAATGAAACCTTGCTTAATGATACGATTGATGCTCGTGATGATGACACTACTTATAGTGAAAGTGATGATTATCTTACTCAGTCTGGTACTGTTTTTGGTTTCAATGAAACTGAATTGAATAATACGATTGGCAATTTACTTGATGGAACAGGGGGTTGGAATGATGATGGAGAAAATACGACCACTATAAGGAATGTAGGTATTGGAACAACAGCACCTTCGCAGGAGTTGGAAGTTAATGGTTCAATAAATATCTCTGGAGGCGCATCATCTAAGGTGTATATCGGTCAAGGTTATATCTATGATAATGGAACTGCTTTAGTTTTAGGACGTAACTGATTTTTATAAAATGGAAAGAAACAAATTATCTATTTATTTTGGATTGATTTTGTTGTTGTTCTTTCTTGTATCTTGTGGCACTATTGATGACATTGATCACCCTGCTGTAGTTCTTACAAATAGTTCTTTTATTACAACTATTCAAGGTACTTATGATGGTGCAATTGGCGGAACGGGTGTATTGTGGTATGCGGTACAGATGCCCGATGATTGGAATGTTACAAATGTAAATTTTACTGGTGATATTTCTGGAACAATAAGTTATGATGCTGGTTTGCCTGATCCTCATGCAGCTGATTCAGGATATACTTGGTGGAAAGGGACAAGCGATAGTAGTAATACTATTAGTCAAAATTATGTAATATATTTATATTCTTACTTTGATACTGGTTCAATTTATGGAAATTTTTCATTGGAATATCATTTTGGTTGGAATGGTAGTATCTATGAAGAATTTTTAGAAAACGCAGATGATAATATAACTGTTTTAGATCCTTCAACATATTTTATCTCAACTTGGAATACTTCTTTGATAAGTACGGGTTCAAGTGCTTCTGATTCTATAAGCCTTCCTCTTGAATCTGGAAGAGATTATGACTTTATAATTGATTGGGGAGATGGTAATACAGGAACAGTAACCTCTTGGGACGATCCAGATAAAAATCATACTTATTCAAGTTCTGGAGAATACACGATCCGTATTGGTGGGACAATTGGTGGATTTAGATTTAATGATGAAGGTGATAAATTCAAGATACTAGATATTAGTCAATGGGGTGATTTAGAGTTTGGAAATAATGGAGCTTATTTTTATGGATGTAGCAATCTAAATATTACAGCAACTGACTCACCTAGTTTTACTGGTACCACTAGTTTAGATACGATGTTTCGAGATGCTACAAATCTAAATGCAAATATTTCTCATTGGAATACTTCTTCTATAACAGATATGGCATCAATGTTTTATAACGCGATCAATTTCAATCAAGACCTTGATGGTTGGGACACTAGCAATGTCTTGTCTATGTATCAAATGTTTAGGGGTGCAGATTCTTTTAATCAAAATTTATCTTCTTGGGATACTAGTTTTGTCACTTCAATGTCTAACATGTTTTACAGTGCAAATCTATTTAATGGTAATATTTCTACTTGGGATACTTCTTCTGTTACTTCTATGAGATATATGTTCTATGTTGCAGATGATTTTAATCAGCCATTAGCTTCTTGGGATACTAGTGAGGTTACAAGAATGGAATGGATGTTTTATGGTGCAAATAGTTTTAATCAACCATTAAATAGCTGGAATGTTAGTGCTGTCACAAGAATGGATTATATGTTTGGAAGTACAGATATATTTAATCAAGATTTGGATCAGTGGGACACTGGGAATGTTTTAAATATGGAGAACATGTTTTATAGTACAGATTCATTCAATGGTGATATTTCTACTTGGGATGTTCATAATGTTACGGATATGAATGAAATGTTTGCTTACGCAGATGTTTTCAATCAGAATCTGACCGGTTGGGACACTAGCAATGTTGATGATATGGGTTTAATGTTTCAAAATGCAGTTTTATTCAATGGAAATATTTCTACTTGGGATACTAGCAGTGTGACAAGAATGAGGAGTATGTTTTATCAAGCAGATGATTTCAATCAAAATTTATCAAGTTGGGATACTTCTTCTGTTACAGATATGAATTCTATGTTTTATCATACAACTTATTTTAATGGTGATATTTCTACTTGGGATGTTAGTAATGTTGAAGATATGGGGAGCATGTTTTATTATGCAATTGATTTCAATAATAATATTTCTAACTGGGATACTTCAAAGGTTCAAAACATGTATCGTATGTTTTTTGAAGCAGATGATTTTAACCAACCCTTGAATTGGGACACTTCTAATGTAACAGATATGAGTTGGATGTTTTATGGAACTTATTCTTTCAATCAACCTTTAGACTGGGATACTCACAATGTGACAGATATGAGCTACATGTTCTATCAGACTCATGATTTTAATGGTGATATATCTAACTGGAACACTTCTAATGTTGAAACCATGTATCGTATGTTTTATCAGGCTTATAGTTTTAATAGTAATATCTCTAACTGGGATACATCTAATGTCCAAGACTTGGGGTACATGTTTTATGATACTTATTCATTTAATCAACCATTGAATTGGAATGCTCATAACGTAATTAATATGCGTAGCATGTTTCAATTAGCTGAGAATTTTGATCAAGACTTAGGCAATTGGAATGTGTCTAGTCTTACTGATGCAGCATATATGTTTACAGGTGTTACTTTATCAACATCTAATTATGATTCTCTGTTGATTGGTTGGGATAGTCAAATAGTTCAAAATAATACAATATTTAGTGGTGGTAGTTCTGAGTATTGTCTTGGTGCAAGTGCTAGGCAAGATCTTAACGAGACTTACAATTGGACAATCACTGATGGCGGCTATGATTGTAGTGGTGCTTTTTTCACGTTCCAGATTAATACTTCTCTTGTTGCTGGTACAAATTTTAGTTTTTGGATGGATGATGCGGTTGATGTCTATATAGATTGGGGAGACACTAATATCGATCCTGATAATAATGGCACTGGAATTGTTTGGCACGAGTATGCGTCAGATGGGATATATAATGTTTCTATTAGAGGGCAAGCTTCAAGAGTGTCATTTTGGACTGGCGTAGTAGGTCCTGAGGATATGTTGATTGATATATTGACTAATATGAGTGATGGGATGAGTGGGATAAATAGTGCTTATCAGATGTTTAGATATGCAGATAATCTGGTTGACTTTACAGAACAGGCTTGGTTTGATGAAGTTTCTAGTGGTGTTACAGATATGGAAGAAATGTTTTATTTTGCTACAAATTTTAATGGTAATATTTCCACTTGGGATACTAGTAGTGTTACAAATATTGAATATATGTTTGAAAGAGCAACATATTTCAATCAGGATATATCTTCTTGGAATACGAGTAGTATTGAGTATATGGTTCGTGTATTTTATGATGCAGATGCTTTCAATCAGAATCTGACAAATTGGGATACTAGTAATGTTATAATGATGCAATATATGTTTGCATATGCAGATAATTTCAATGGTAATATCAGTGGATGGGATACTCATAATGTGACAGATATGAGTTATTTGTTTAGTAGTGCGCATTTTTTTAATCAACCACTCAATGATTGGAATACATCAAATGTTCAATATATGACAAGGATGTTTTCGGGTGCTGATGATTTCAACCAAGATTTGGATCGGTGGGATACTAGTAATGTTGATGATATGGATTATATGTTTGCAGGTGCAGATACTTTCAATAGTAATATTTCCACTTGGGACACTTCTGATGTTGATGATATGCGTTTCATGTTTGCAGATGCTGATAATTTTAATCAAGATATATCTTCTTGGAACCTTTCCAATGTTGATGATATGAAATACATGTTTTCTGAAGCTAGATCTTTTAATCAGAATTTATCTTCATGGGATGTTAGTAATGTTGATGATATGAGTTATATCTTTTCTTATGCTGATGATTTTAATGGAAATATTTCTGGTTGGAATACTAGTGGTGTAATAACTATGGAAAGAATGTTTGCTTATGCAGTTTCTTTCAATCAAGATTTGGACCCATGGGATACTAGTGATGTTGAAAATATGTATTACATGTTTGGTAATGCAGATGTTTTTAATGGTAATATTTCAACTTGGGATACAGGCAGTGTCACAGATATGGGGTACATGTTTTATGATGCATTCAATTTTAATTGCAATGTCTCAGCTTGGAATACTCAAGGTGTTACTAGTATGTATTACATGTTTTATAATGCAGATGGTTTCGATCAGGATATTGGAGGTTGGAATGTCAGTTCTTTAAATAATGCAGAACATATATTTACTGGAACTTCTCTTTCAACTGCTAATTATGATTCTTTGTTGATTGGTTGGGATAATTTAACAGTGCTTCAAAGTGATGTTTTGTTTAGTGGTGGTGGTTCTAATTATTGTCTTGGTGCGAGTGCTAGGCAAGATCTTAATGAGACTTATAATTGGACGATTACTGATGGCGGTTATGATTGTGATGGGTTGTCTTTCATTTTCCAGATTAATACGTCTCTTGTTGCTGGTACGAATTTTAGTTTTTGGATGGATGACGCGGTTGATGTTTCTATTGATTGGGGAGATACTAATATTGATGCTGATAATGATGGAACTGGATTAGTTTGGCATGAGTACGCGTCAGATGGTATCTATAATGTTTCTATTAGAGGTCAAGCGTCAAGGATATACTTCTACGAAGGAGAAGAAGATATGCTTATTGATATCCTTAGTAATATGAGTAATGGGATGACTGGAATAAATAGTAGTCATCATATGTTTATGAGTGCAGAGAATATTGTAAGTTTTACAGAAGAATCTTGGTTTGATGAAATATCAAGTAATGTCATTGATATGAGTTGGATGTTTTGGGATGCAAATTTCTTTAACCAAAATTTAACTGGATGGGACACTAGCAGCGTCACTAATATGTATTACATGTTTTATCATACAACTAGTTTTAATGGTAATGTTTCAGGTTGGAATACTAGTAATGTTATAGTCATGGAGAATATGTTTGGTGAAACAGATTCCTTTAATCAACCACTTAATGATTGGGATACGGGTAATGTTGTGGATATGCAGCACATGTTTGCCGCTGCAGATGTTTTCAACCAAGATATTTCAAGTTGGGATACTAGTAATGTTAGATATATGGAATATATGTTTTCTAATACAGATGCTTTTAATCAGAACTTATCAGAGTGGAACACGAGTAATGTTGTTAGGATGCATGATATGTTTAAGTATACTGCTGTTTTCAATGGCAATATTAGTGGATGGGATACTCATAATGTTACTGATATGAGTTATATGTTTAGAGATGCTGATAGTTTCAATCAGAATATATCTTCTTGGAATACTAGTAATGTCCAAGATATGCAAGGTATGTTTTATAATGCTGCTGTTTTCAATGGTAATATTAGTGGGTGGGATACGCATAATGTTACTGATATGAGTTATATGTTTAGAGATGCGGATCTATTTAATGGAAATATATCAATTTGGGATACTTCTAAAGTAGATACTATGATTCAAATGTTCTATTCTTCAAATAATTTTAATCAGGACATTGGCAATTGGAATACATCCTCAGTTACAACTATGAATGCAATGTTTTATGCTGCAACTTCTTTTGATCAAGATATTGGTGATTGGAATATATCTAATGTTGCAGATTGTTCAGTAATGTTTCTTGGTGTTACTTTATCTACTTCTAATTATGATTCTTTGCTTATTGGTTGGGATAGTCAATTAGTTCAAAATGATGTAATATTTGATGGTGGAAATTCTGAGTACTGTCTTGGTGCAAGTGCTAGGCAAGACCTTAACGAGACTTATAATTGGACTATAACTGATGGTGGATACAATTGTGGTGATTATGCAGATCCAACACCTTGGATTTTCCAGATAAACACTTCTCTTGTTCCTGGAACTAATTTTAGTTTTCAGATGGATGATGCAGTTGATGTTTTTATTGATTGGGGTGATACTAATATCGATCCTGACAATGATGGAACTGGACTTTTCTGGCACAATTATTCTACAGATGGAATTTACAATATTTCTATTGATGGGCAGACTTCAAGAATATCATTCTATGAAGGAGAAGAGGATATGTTGATTGATATATTGACAAATATGAGTGATGGTATAATTGGAATTGATAGTGCTTATCAGATGTTTAGAAATGCTGCTAATATTGTGAGTTTTACTGAAGAGGCTTGGTTTGATGAAATATCTAGCGGTGTTACTAATATGGATTGGGTATTTAGAGATGCGTCTAATTTTAATCAGTTTTTGAATAATTGGAATACTTCTAGTGTCACTGAAATGATAGGTATGTTTTATGCTGCTACTAGTTTTAATCAAAATCTTTCTTCTTGGGATACTAGTAATGTTACTGACATGAGTAACATGTTTTCTTATGCAGATGATTTCAATGGTAATATTAGTGGTTGGAACACTAGTAAAGTTCAAAGCATGACTAGCATGTTTATATCTGCAATTTCTTTTGATCAGGATATTGGTTCTTGGGATGTTGGCAATGTTGAGGATATGGTTAGCATGTTTGAAAATGCTGATAGTTTCAATCAGGATTTGAATAGTTGGAATGTTAGTAAAGTTACAAGTATGTATCAGATGTTTAGGGATACTGCAAATTTCAATGGTGATATTTCTTCTTGGGACACTAGCAGTGTCGAAAGTATGCAATCTATGTTTTCTTATGCAATAGATTTCAATCAGAATATAAGTGATTGGAATATTAGTAGCGTTACTGATATGGATTATATGTTTACTAATGCTGATTCTTTTAATCAGAATTTATCTTCATGGGATACCTCTAATGTTTTTTGGATGGATGAAGTATTTTCTTATGCCGATAATTTTAATGGTAATATTAGTGGTTGGAACACTAGTAAGGTTCAAAGCATGGATCGTATGTTTATGTCTGCAATTTCTTTTGATCAGGATATTGGTTCTTGGGATGTTGGTAATGTTGAGGATATGGGACGTATGTTTTCAGGTGCGAATAATTTTAATCAAGATTTATCTTTATGGAATGTTGGTAAAGTTACAAGTATGTATCAAATGTTTAAAGATGTAATATCTTTTGATCAAAACATTGGTTCTTGGAACATTTCTAATCTTACTGATGCTACAGATATGTTTGCTGGTGTTATTTTATCAACTGCTAATTATAATTCGCTACTTATTGGTTGGGCAGCTCAAGCACCATACATACAGGATAATGTTACTTTTAGCGGCGGAAATAGTCAATATAGTATTAGTGCTCTTAGTGCTAGAAATGATACCTTGCTAGATACTTGGGACTGGGTAATAACCGATGGTGGGATGGATGGTCCTCCATTAATAAATATTATTTCTCCAGTCAACGGAACAATTTATACAACTAGTACTATTTGGTTTAATGCGACTTCGAATGAAGTGATTGATACTTGGATTGTTAATTATAATGGTACTAATATTACTCTTGCTGATATCAATACAACTTTAGAAGTTGAAGAAGGTGATTACACATTATATGTTTATGGAAATGATAGTTTTGGTAGTTGGGGAAGTGATGGGCCTATATTATTTTCAGTAGATACAGTTGCACCGACAATAAATATATTATCACCTACAAACACAAATTATACAACTTCAACTATTTGGTTTAATGCGACTTCGAATGAAGTGGTTGATACTTGGATTGTTAATTATAATGGTACTAATATTACTCTTGCTGATATCAATACAACTTTAGAAGTTGAAGATGGAGTTCATAATTTGTATATTTATGCTAATGATTCAGCAGATAATTGGGGAAGCGATGGACCTGTTATATTTATAGTGGATACAAAACCTCCAAGCGTAACTAGTTTATTAAGTTCTCCAACCGCACAAGGTTATGGAGCAAACCTAACAATCTCTGCAGATATTATAGACACCTCTGAAATATCTTCTGTCCAGATAGGAATAACACCTCCTGGAGAAACAGAGACTAATTATAGTATGTCAAATGTGGTAGGGGATACTTATTCAATCAATTTCTATGATTACCTAAATGGAACCTACACATACAATATTTACGCGCTTGATAGTAATGCTTTCTTGAATGATACGGAAAGTGGAAGTTTTGATATATATGTAGATCTGAGTGTTCAGGTAAGAACCGTTAAAGATATTTATGGTGTTGGTGAGCAGATAAATATTACAGACCCTCCTATAGGGATAGATCTGAGTTATTTGCTTGATGAAAATCCAATATATGAAATTGAAGAAGAAAATTTTAATTCCACCATTAAGATAATTTCAGCAATGCATCTTGACGAAAATAGGATTGTTATAGAAGATATCTATGATAGTGTAAAAGAAAAACAGGATATTTGGAGTGGTATCATAGATAATGATGAATATGTAAGGGTTATTTTTGAACAGAATTTAACAAACGATCGTGATATTACTATGTTTCCTAAAATAATATCAGGTGTACCAAAGATTGAGATATATGAGGTTGATAGCACAAAAGTCATTGCAGAATTCTTAGAGATATATTCTAACAGATATAATAAGGTGTATCTCACAGGATTGAATAAGGCACAAGATACTTTTGACTTAAAGATAATTGGCGGAAGCATAATATTTGACCATATAATAGATCCTATGGTTCTTTCAACTACCACTGTAAATTTATGGACGGAAGATACTGGTCCAACAACATGCGATCCAACAACCACATTAGAAGCTTCTGATAATACATATTGTTCTCTTGCTGGAATCGATGGTGTTGATACTGTTCCTACAGGTTGGATAGATATACCTCATATATCTAATATTCCTGATGGCGCAATCATTACTGAGATTTTTGCCTGTGTTGAATTTGTTGGTTCAGGTTCTAAGTTTGGTGATGATGCAAGTGATAGGGTCACGGTTGAGATAGGTCATAATTGGACAGGAAGTATGACTTGGCAGGTTTATGAGGATAATAGCAGTACTGAAATAGATATTTATAATACAGAGGCTTTATGGTGCTGGGACGTAACCAGTTTTGTCGATACCGAGATTAAAGCTGAGTCTGTCAGTATAAGGTTAAACTATACAGAAGGAGGATCAAATAATCAATTTGTAAATGTTGATTATTCATATATAAATATGAGTTATTCCTTGGATTCTGTTGCACCAGTGTACTCTAACATTGTTAAAGATCCAACTACAATCTACCAATATGATGTTGTAACCTATAATACAACATGGTCTGATGTTAGTCCAGGTCTTGATAAATATATTTTTTCAACTAATATTTCTGGTTCGTGGCAGAACACTACATCAGTTTCGTTCTCTTCAAATAATATCAGTACAAACACGACCACAATTAGTGTATCGCCTGGAACTAATGTGGGTTGGAAATTTTATGCAAATGATAGTCATACCAATATGAACTCTACTCCAATCCAATCATATGTGGTTGCGGGAGTGGTTTGGGCTACAAATGCTCATGATATGGGTATTTCCATCCCTGATTTCATGATCACTTGGGATACAGCAATTAATGGATATAGTATTAATACAAATGTAGTTTCGACTTGCATTTCAGGAGATTGTACTGAAATAACAAGTAATTGGTCAACAACAACAGTAACAGATACAACCAGATCAGTCAGATTTGCTTGTCAGTCTTCCAACCCAGGAGATTATTCTGCAACATTTGATTTAAGTTCCACACAAGATGTTTATATAGACACTCTTGTTGTGAATTGCACGGTTGTTACAGGAATTACCTATACGGAATATGAAGGAAAAGGTCAAACTAGTGATTTGGGCGATATTGGTTTAAGCGATGAAGAATTTGAAGGATTAATACTTGATAATGGTATCCATAGGATTGAGTGGAACGATAATGTCACGCTTAACGTATTATATGATCTGGATACCTCAGTAGATATGGGATCGGATTATATTTTTGTCAACTCTTCACTTCATCCTAGTTTGAATGTTGCTGCAGATATAACTATGGATTTGGACATGATAGGTTATCCTAAGATAATGAAAGATGGTTTGGACTGTGGGGGAGATTGTTCTTTGATAAGTTGGGATACAAATAATGGAATCTTGAAATTTACAGTTACAGGATTTTCAAATTATTCTATTGAGGAAGCTAATCAATCTAAGGTTTCAAACAATGGTTTGACAAACGCTAGTGTTTATGTATCTATGAAAACTCAATTTTGGAATGGTGGTGCTTGGGTTGATGATGATATAGTTATTGATACTGCTTCTCCTATTGAGATTAATTCAAGAGAAATATTGAAGCTTGATACCTTATGGAATGTACAAGATTACAATAGTAATGACTTGTCTTTTGGAGAAGGAACATATAGAGTTATGGTTATGGTTGTAGATAATGAAAGTAATATCCTTAAAAATGTAGATGGAACCAATTTGACAGCTTCATATAACTTTACATATAAAATTAACACACCACCAATTGATCCGACACCAATTATTGGTTCGGTCAGCGGTAATAATTATACGACTGAAGATTTATATTGTAATGACACTATTGGTGATCCAGATGGGGATTCAATTAATGTGTCTATTAGGTGGTATAAAAATGGAATTTTAGATCAAACAATCGATTATAATAATAGTTATGTAAATAATTCCGAGTTTTCAGCAACGTTAGATTCGACCAATACAAATATTGGAGATAATTGGAGTTGTAGTATGAGATTTTATGATGGGGTTGATTATAGTGCATGGGGGAGTAGTGTTAATTTGACCGTTCTTGATTCTATGTGCTCACCAAATATAAATGAGGATTGGTTGATTGTGGATGAACAGATTTGTAATAATAAAACTTTTGATCTTGGTATTGGCAAGATAATAATTCAGACAGGTGGCAAATTAATATTGATAAATTCATCTAATATTGCAGTAGCACGATTAGAACTTAACACAACTCAAGGAGATAGTGTATTTATTCATTCATTAAATAATATTATAATAAAATAAAAATAAAATATTAAAATAAATAAAAATTATAAATGAATGGAATTTACGGTAAATGATATGTTTAATTAAAAAATGGCAAAAAATTATATGTTGAAAAATGATATGGGAAAAAAAAGAAAAAATTATAGTTTAGTAATCTTATCTCTAATTATAATATCTATCATGTTTATTTTTGTATTGTTTGTTTTTAATTATGTGAAAGATAATGATTTGATAAGTAAAGATCACGGTGAAAAAATAGATATAATTGAAGTTTCAGATGGAGATGAAATTGAAACAATAGACAACATTAAATATGTAAATAGAACTGAACAGGATATTGAAAAAGAGATTTTTGATAACGAATTATATTCTATGGATATTAATACTAAATATTATCTTTATGAAGCAGAAAACTATTGTAATTTGGTTATAGAAAATAATGAGATAACTTTAGCAGAACTTAAAGAATCAGATATAGATTATGATCTGATGGAAAAATATCAATTGACAGAAAGCCAATTACTTGATGAATATTCATATTATAAGGATAATGTCTTGAGGTTTTCAGATATTATCTCAAGTAATATGAAGGATATATGTCCTGAAGTAATGGATAAATATATTCTAGAATGATTTTTTTAATTATTTTTTTTTGATTATACAATTTCTATTTATTTTTTATTCATCGATGAAGGTATTGGTAAAGTTATCGATATATTTATAAAGTCGAGAATTAAGATTTTATGTAATGCGCACAACCGATAAGATCTCAACCGAGATTCTTAAAGCTTTGAAGGTAGCTGATGAACCACTTGAAACACGAGAGATAGAACTTCTTCTCCCTCACATAACGAGGGTAAAAATATTGTATCGGTTAAACAATCTTCGAGGAGACGGACAGATTAAAGGAAAAAATGTAGGTAGTGGGAAAGGTGCCTGGATATGGTGGGTGCCAAGATGGGATTAAAAAGAGGTGGACTAATAGTTTTCACAATCTTATTAATCTTAACTTCAATCTCAGTCTATGCATTTACTGGAGATGATGGCGGATACACAACACTTTTCATCTCAAGCCTTTCATTTACTGGAGACACAAATCAAACAGATTTTTCAAACCAATATTCTGCACAAGTAAGGCTTAGTTGGGAACCAACAGGCTATGGAAATACGACAGTAAGCACAACACTAATCGAAGTGTACTTAGGATATATTCATGTGGCAAACATTGATTATTATCCAAACATAAGCGATGTGGTGGCAATAACACCCATTATAGATTCAATATTAGATAATGATACATATCAACAAGCAGGAGAAAACGTGACGATAAATGCTACCATAATAGATGAAGAGATAGACACGGTTTGGATAAGATTCTGGCAAGGACTCTCAACACTTTGGGAAGGACTCATGTCACAAATAAACAATCTTTTCACAATAACAATACCAACAAATGAAACTTGGTTAGGAGAAGTGAATTATACTATAACTGCAAATGATACTTGGAATGGTGAGACAAAATCAACAACCTATAATGGAACATTCTACGTTGATGATATAATGTTCAATATAACAATACATAATCAAATAATGGAAACCGGCGCACAATTGAATGTGACAGGAATATCAAATGCGACAGTAATAAATTTGACAGGGCATGAATATGAAGTATATTTTGATGGAGCATTAAATCAAACAAATACAATAAATGATGATAATACATTAAATTTTTCAATAATTGTGCCAACAATAAAAGGAAATTACACATTAAAAATAAACACTACTAAGAACGGAATCTATGAAGAATTAAATACTTGGATATTAGTGGATAATATTCCTTATATAACAAGTCTAGAACTCAATCCTCAATTAGTATATACAAACACGGATATTAGAGGAAACTGGACATTTAACGATTTAGATAATGATGACCTTAACATAACAATTGTAGAATGGTATGTGAATGGTATCCAAAAATATCTAGAAAATACAACAAACAGAACACCTTACTCAATACTAGATAATCTAAACTTCACAAAACATGACAATGTAACTATAATGGTAACTCCTTATGATGGTTGGATATATGGAACATCACAAAACACAACAATAGAAATAATTAATAGCATACCAACAACTCCAAACATCACTTCAACAACAGCTCTTCCAGCGTACAAAACAACAAACATAACAGTAAATGGATCAAACAGTACTGACGCAGATGAAGTAGACGGAGAAGTATTAACATATGAATACAAGTTCTATTTAGAGAATGGAACAACCTTGAAAGATTGGAGTATGGATAAATGGTTTGACTGTTTCACAAATACTAACTGCATCAAGAACAAATATGTATATATAAAAACTAGAGTAACAGATGGAGAAAATTATAGTTCTGAAAGCAGTAACGCTTCAATCTGGATAAACAATAGTATTCCAATAATCACAAATATCTCCATGGATACAACATACACGAATGAAACATTGAACTGTTCAATAGACGCATACGATACAGATAGTGATTCATTAACATATTGGTACCAGTTTGAAAACGAGACAGATATATTACAAACTTGGTCAACAAACAATCTTTTCGATTGCAACGCCCCAGGATGTGATAAGTTCAAGAACATGACCTGTTACGCAAAAGTAGACGATTCAGAGATAAACAGCACTATCCAAAACAAGACAGTCACTATACTAAATTCGCCACCAATTCTATCTGGAATAAACATAACTCCAGACATATTCAAGAACGGAACAACTGTAACAATAAACACAACAGATTGGAGTGACGCAGATGGTGATCAAGCAAGGCTTGAATGTGGAAACACAACCAATTCAAACAATCTTTGCACATCAAGCTATGGAAGCAGCAACCTGTCATGCAATTTCATAAATTACTGGGAAGATGATACAACACACCCAATATACTGTAGGCTTACAGATTCATACAATTATTCAAACGAAATCACAAACCAAGTATTGACAGATAACACTCCACCTGAGATAATAAGAAATTTCCCATTAAACAACCATATAGAAAACAATAGTTTTGGAATAAGATTCCAGTACACTCCAACAGACTTACATCAAATTGTGAGCTGCTCAATATACATAAACAATACGCTGAACCAGACAAGCACAACAATCAGTAACAATTCAATCAACACATTCGATATATACTTCAATAAATCAAAATATTCATGGAAAATAAGCTGTATTGATTTATTAGGAAATGAATATGAAACAAGCAATTGGAACTTCACTATTAATCCAATAGAAAAATTCACAATCAACCCAATAGGGCAAGTTGGCGTAGAAGGAGTAGAAAATATCACGACAGAAAGGTTTGTCATACTCACACTAAAACTTATACCCACTAGTGCTTATTGCACATATTCAAACAATGGTGTCGATTGGACGATATGGGAAGTATGCAAGACAACAAAAGACTGGGAACTGACAAGCGGTTACGGAGAGAAAACAGTATATGTGAAAGTAAACCATTCGGGAATAGAAGAAGGTTTGATAACAATATTCAATGATACAATAACCTATTCAGAAACAGGTGCAGGAACAGGAACAAGCACACCAACAACATTCAAAGTATATGATGAAGGAGATTACACAAACAGTAACACAACATTATCATTCACATGGACAGACGCAACTGACGCACAAACAACAAGACTTGGACTATCAATGAACTACACATATATATTCGAAGATACAACAGATGGAACAAATACTTCATGGTCAACCCCTCAAACAACAAGAGAAACAACAATAAACGAGAACCTATCAGAAAACCACACATATAAGCTATATGTAAAAGCAATAAATCCAAGCGGAAAAGAAACAAAGGCTGTATCAAACGGAATAATAGTTGACCTAACACCTCCAATAATATCGGTCTCATCAAACAGGACAATGAATAATTGGACAAATGACGGAAACATACTTTACAATTGGACAGCAACAGACACAAAATCAGGCATAAAAGGATACAGCATAAAAATAGACCAAAATCCAACTACTGAACCAGACCAAGTGATAGATCAAATAAGGCCTAACACAACTAAAGATCTAGGCGAAGGCAACCATTACATGCACATAATTTCAATAGATAATGCGAGAAATCCAAGCGTAACAGCACATTACGGACCATTTACAATAGATAAGACTCCTCCAACCCTTCCAGAAATAATAAACCCTTCACATTATTCAACAGACGGAACATACAATGTAACTTGGCAAAACGCAACAGACAGTTTAAGTGGAATAAATTATTACAATGTGACAATAATTGGAGAATACAATAATTATTCACAATCAACATCAGAACAATACGCACTGTTCGAATTTATAGATCTTGGAAACTATGAAGCAATAATAAACGTGTTCGATAACGCAGGAAACAATATCACAACATTAAGATCATCAATAACTCCTTTGATAATAACAAGTGCATCGCCAAACGGTTCAAGTGTGACAACAAAAGAAGAATTTATAGTGAAAGTAACAACAAATAAAGCAGCAGAGTGCAGTGATAATATAACCAATAGTAACTTTAGATTTACTGGCGGAAACTATCATGAGACTAAGATGAAACTATCATCAGGAAGCAAGAATATTGAGATAAGGTGCGTGGATGAATTTGGTTATATGGCAAAAGCAGTAATATCATTCGAAGTTGATACAAACCAAGCGACAGGAATAATCATCAATGCAGAATCAAGTTACTATGAAACAGAAAAACCAAACATATCAATAACAATAAATCCTGAAATAACAGGGCTCTCACAAAAAGATATAATTCTAAAATTAAACGGGACTAAAGTAGCTGAAGAAGATTATTCAATAGAAGATATAAACAAAGGAAAATATGTGATAACGCTTAACAATCTTGAACAGGGATCATATGAATTTGAAGTATCCTATGATGGAAGAACATCAAGTGAGATAATAACAATAAACAGCTTGAAACTAAACCTTGCATATGAATCACCTTCAATAAGCAGCAATGAATACACTCATATGATCTATGATTCAAGCACAGAACACAATATTGGTATAGCAACAGATTCAGAAAATCCTTTAAAAGATATCCAAACAGATTCAATAATGATAAGTACAAATGCAGATAGTTCATCATACCTATTCATAACATCAAAAAAGATATCAAAAAATAAGAACACTTTATTGAAAAACAATGAATTTGAAAAAGACACGAACCTTTTTGGAGCAGTAGAACAAGGACAGGTATTACGTCAATTGATAATGCCTTCATCAATAATCTTTGAAGGAATAGGACTTTTACCAAAAGGATACCATCAGGTAATATTAATAAATGATGGAAGAATAAACAATAATACAATAATAAGAATAGAACAGATATAAAATGAAAAAAAGAGGTAGGCAATCAATATTATCAATAATCCTTCTAGTAATATTAGCCATATCTGTTTATTCTGAATCATTCAATATAGAAAACCTTGGACTTCCTGGATTCGATGATGTAAATAATGAATATACAAGCTCAAGAACAGTTGTGCTAAAATTAAACATTTCAAGCAACGCTACAGTTTGTGGATTCTCAAACGATGATAACAATTCTTATGGTATATGGGAACCATGCACAGAAACCAAATTCTGGCTATTATCACAAAATTCTGGAAACAAGACAGTGTTTATCAAGATAAACCATTCAGACTTTTCAATAGCATATTATAATGATTCAATATACTACAATTATACTGGAACAGGTCTTGACACAACACCTCCAACAAAACCAATATTTGTTACAGGAAATTACTCAAATAATAACCGGTCACAAACAGTAGAATGGGAAGGATCAACAGATCCAGAATCAGAAATACTTGGAATTCCCATAATTTATGAATATAGGGTACTTCTAAATGCAATAGAAAATTTGACCTGGACAAAAACAACAGAAAACAAAATAACCTATCAAATAAATACTACTCAAGATGATAATGTAACTTTTGAAGTAAAAGCGACAAACTCAGCAGGACTAACAAATACTTCATCAATCACAATAAATATGGATCTGGTTCCACCAACCGAGCCAAACATCACATCAAGCTTGAACACAACATCATGGCATAATGATACAACAGTGTTTTTAAACTGGTCAGGTATTGACGATAAAAGCGTTATGGGTTACAGCTATGTATTCACCCAAAATCAAGAGATAGATCCTGACAGCATTCCTGAAGGAGACATAAATGATCTGGAAAACCATATCAACAAGACATTCAACCTAGCAAATGATGGAATATATTATTTCAAGATAAGAACAATTGATAGTGCACGAAATCCTTCAAACATAACTGAAGTTTCTATAAAGATAGATCAAACACCTCCTTCAAGACCTGAGATAATCGATTCATTTCAACTAGCAACAGGCACGCTTAACATAACTTGGTATCCTTCATCAGACCTTTCAGGAATCGACAGATATGAAGTTGAACTCTCAGACATTGACAATTTTTCATACATAAATTATTCAGCAAATTTCACAACAAACAAAGCTAATTTTTCAAACATCAATCACGCTGATTATTATATCAGGATAAGAGCACAGAACAATGTCGGTCTTGTTAGTGTTTGGTCAAACGAAGACGAAATAATCTATGACTCAACACCACCAACAATCACATTTCAAAGTCCAGGAAATGATATTATCGCACGAAATAATCCTATACTTATATTAAAGACAGATGAAGATTCAACATGCTACTATAATGAAAACAATGAGTTCATCTACACCGGAAAAAGATATCATGAAACTCGAATAATCTTATCAGATTTTGATAATATAACTTGTATTGACGAAGCAGGAAACAAACTACAAACAATTTTAAGCTTAGGAAGCCTTTCAGTTAGTACAACACCTTCAATATCAAACCCGATAGACGTATCAGCATATTCAAACATGATGAAAAAATTCTATATCACAACAACACATTTCGGATTTGAAAAACAGGATTTTGAAGTATACTTAGACAATGTTTCCATACCTTTTAGCATATTCCCAACTGAAGAAATAGGAAACTACTCATTCACATTCCAATCACCAAATGAACCAGGTGAATATGAACTGAAAATAAATGACTTAACAATTGACTTAACAGTAAATGACCTAAACTTTACAACAAGATTTGAAACATCACAGACAATTTCTGATTATGAGAATTCGTTTCAAACAGTAAAAGGAAAGCTTGGAATTTACACTTTTGGTTTCATATCAAATAGTGTCATAAATGGATTTGAATCTGATGCGAACTTTTTATCATCAACATCATCCTCAAAAAATCAGAGATTACTGTTTTTCAATACAAAAATATCAAATCAAAATAAGAAAGAATACTTGTACTACACAAATGATTTCTTGAATAATAACCCTACAATAAATGATTATTCATTTAAAGAGAAAAAGAACAAGATAATCATATCTAATCCTAAGATAAGGATAAACACAACAGCAGATTATGGATCTGGTCTGATGAACCTAAAAATACAATTAGTAAAAAAATCAACAACTGAAAAAACAATAACAATTAGAAAACAGGATTCAATAGGCAATTCAATAAAAGTCTATGATTAAAAATATGGCTATAAAAAACAAAAAAGGACAATTTTACATACTCACAGCAGTCATACTTATCTCTGTACTATTCTCTATAATACAGGCAAGCAAGATCGATCTATCAACATCAAAACTTGCCGAATCAAACACGAAAAAATTATACGAAAAAGAAGCAAAGACAATAATCAACAATGCACTATATGAAAATCTGAATGCTACAACAGAACTAGAAAGATTCACATTCAATTTTATGCAATATAAAAGTGAAAAAAATGAGAAGATAAATCTCCTCTACATATACAAAGATGATGACACGATTCTTATATCAAATAAGCTTGGAGCAAATGTTACAATAGATTCATCAATACAAATAGAAAACAATAAATACATATATCAAGATAATAACAATCAAGACATAGAAATAGCCTTTGAGGATAACACCTACAATATCCTTTTTGAAGGATACAACAAAGAATTCAGATCAATAATGGTCGAAGAAAAGGTATAGGATGAGACTAACACGTTCAAAAAAAGGAGTAAGTATCTATCTAGGTTGGGTACTACTCATGGCATTTATGGTATCATTATCAACATTAGTATATTTCTGGATGAGTACTCACGTCGAAGAACAAGCAGAAAAGATAGTTGAAAGATCTGACGAAAATCTTTGCGAATTCACATCACTATCAATAAATGGTTTTTGCCAAGATGAAATTTTTTTACATCTAAATATAACAAATTCAAATGACAAGAGGATAGAATCTCTAAAATTCCAACTTTTTGATTTATATGATGAACCCATGGAAAATGAATTAACCATATCCTTAAAATCATCTGGATCAGAAAGCATAAAGATTCTTAAGCATGGCACATTATCACAAGCTGAGATAATTCCTTTGATAGAAAAAGATCAACGTGAAATCTTATGTGAATCATCAAAATTAATCTTGAATGATATAGATTTCTGTTAAATTTCTGAAATTCATCTTTCATAACTTTGTTTATGAGGAAAAAACAATTAAGTTTATATAGGATTAATGGTAAAAATGTATTATATAAAATCATTATTTCAATCAAGAGGTGCAATGTAATGAAAT
>PKTL01000035.1 GCA_002867475.1 Candidatus Woesearchaeota archaeon | reverse complement strand
GAATGAAGACCTTTTTCAAAGGATATGCAACGAAATTCTTCGTACTACAACACCTTTTAATCTAGTATCAGATAACGCAATTGGGCCATTTGTAACATCATTAATAAATAATACAAATCATAATGATATTAAAATAGAATCTAATTCAATCCATTCTAACTTTGGAAATAAACTTAAAAATAAAAATCTTGAAATCAACTTTGCTCTTGAAGGAGATTCATTTTCTTTCATTGAAAACTGTAATATAAAAATAAATGGAAATATTACTAATAGAACAGGTAATACCTTTTATGATATAAAAAATTCTAACATTATTATGAATGGAAATATAACAGGTAAGGATATTGCAAATAAACTAATTAATGGTAATAATCTAATTTTTAATGGTTTAGTAAATTCATCAACACTTGGTCGTGATATGTCTGGAGGAAAGATTATTATAAATAGTAATGCAAACTGTGATCTTTCGTATATAAATGGAGGATATATCGAAATAAATGGTGATATATATGGCCGTATCGGAGATCACATGACAAATGGAACTATTATAATTAAAGGGAGAAAATTAGGTTGCCTTGGAATAGGATATAATATGAAAGGAGGAAATATACATATTTATGGAGATGTTGACTTTAGTGAAACTGCAGAAAATATGTCAGGAGGATATATTCATATTGAAGGAATATTTCATAAGGGATCAATAGGTATGGGTATGAAAGGAGGAAATATTAAAATTAATAGATACAAGAATGTGAACTTATATAATGAAAAATATATTGATTTAGGTATAAAGATATAACACTCAATAAAAATTAATAATTATAATAATTCAATAACATTATTCTTTATAGTTTCAAACAATTCTTCGAAGGTTTCATCGTACTTTGTTATTGGTATCATCTTCGTCAGTGCTTCTGTGAATCTCTTGTCGTATGGTATTTCTCCAAGGATTGGAATGTTTTTTTCTTTTACAAATTTCTTTATATTTCCAGTCTGCTCTTCGTTCAAGTCATACTTATTTATTATCACACCTTTTTGTATCTTGAAATGATCAACTATCTGCAGTGCTTTTTTCATGTCTGAGAATCCTGATGGTGTTGGTTCAGTAACGATAACTGCAAAGTCGCTTCCTGTAACTGACGCGATGACAGGACATCCGATTCCTGCGGCTGAGTCAACAAGTAATATTTCAGAGTCACTGGCCAATTTTTTTGCTTTTTCTTTTACTGCTGCAACTATTTTTCCAGACCCTGATTCGCCTGGATTAAGCTGGGCAGAAGTAACTTCAAAACCATATTTTGTATTTGCATATCCTATCTTTGCATTGTTTACTTTTTCTAGTGTTATAGCACCTTTCTTACATACAAGCTCGCATGCACCGCATCCTTCACAGCTGAAATCCTTCAACATAGGCTTGTTATCGACCCAGTCAATTGCATTGAAGTAGCAAGCTTCAAAACATCGCTTGCATGAACCGCATTTGTCAAGATCAAAAACTGCTTTCTCGTTTGTGGATATGTCATCCCATTTTTCAAAATTTTCTGCACCAAAAACTAGTGCTAGGTTTGATGCATCCACATCGCAATCAGCACATATAATTTTTTTATCTTTTGATAATGCTAGAGCAAGTGACGCTGTTATACTGCTTTTTCCAACTCCTCCTTTTCCGCTTAAGATTGTTATGATTTTCATCTTATCATACCCATTATTTTATCTATCTCCCTATGAACAATTGGTTTAGCATTTGAATAGCTATCTACTATCTCTTTTGAATAAGGTATTTCTGCAACGATTTTTGATCCGTATTCTTTTGAAAGATTTTCAATAAGTTTTGCATTTCCAATATCGCTTCTGTTGATTACTATATTTGATTCTTTTTTCATCATTTTTAGAAGTTCGAGAATTATCTGTAAGTCATGATGTCCTAGAGGTGTTGGTTCTGTTACTGCAAATATTTTATCGCACATCTCAAGTGCTGCGATTACTGGACAGTGCGTTCCTGCTGCAGTGTCTATTATTATGTAATCATAACCCTCTTTTTTTTCTTCTATCAATTCATTTAATTTATTGACTACAAATTCAGAAATCGGCTCGTTTGGCTTGAGCTCTCCAGATAAGAAATCTAATCCATCTTTTTTTCCGATGAATATTTTTCCTATCTCTTTTTCTGTAAAGCTTATTGCATCACTATCACAGATTATCTTGCAGGAACCGCAACCATTACACTGTTCTTTGATAAATATAGGAACTTTATCCTTTATTGAGACTATAGCATTTGTCTTACAGACCTTACCACACCCACCACATTTTATGCATTTATCAGGATTGAATTCAGGTATTCTTTGATTTACTTTTTCTATTTCTTTTAGTTCTATACCTAATAATAAGTGATCGTTTGGACAGTCAACGTCTGCATCTACCAATAATACTTTTTGTCCTTGATTGGATAATGCATAGGCTAAAGATGTTGCGACTGTTGATTTTCCTGTTCCTCCTTTTCCACCTGTTATACCGATTATTCCCATCAAATACCTCTTATTTCATCATTTTCATGATAGCATCTTGTGCTGCGATTATCAAAGGATATGTTGTTGGTGCTGAAGTCAATTTTGGATGTGTTGCTACCTGTAATGTTTCTAGCTCTTCTGCAATAACATTTTTTTGTATAGCTAAACCTATCACATTTATCAGTTCACCTGCTGATTCCCCACCAGCAACTTGGCCTCCTAAAAGCACTCCCGAATATTTTGAGAAGATCAATTTTACTTTGACCTTATTGACATCAGGCATGAGTGCTGGGTGCTTATCTATTGATTCTGAATTTCCAACAATTATATCAAATCCTTCTTTTTCTGCAAAACTTTCAGTTAATCCTGCTGATCCTAATGTAAGATCTCCTAATTTTGTTGAGTAGATTGCTATTGTTCCTTTGTTTTCTCTGATAATTTTTATTCCATAAAGATTTGCTCCTAAAATCCTTGCTTCTGCACATGCTGTTGATGCGAGCATCACAGGTATCTTTTTTCTTGTAAAATAATCTTTTTTCTCACAGCAATCACCAACTGCAAATATATCTTTATTTGAGGTTCTTAGATATTCATCTACTAAGATTCCTTTGCTTTTTCCAATATCAAGTCCTGCTTTACTTGCAACATCTGAATTTGGAATTGCTCCCATACCTAAAATGACAACTTCGCAAGGAATCTTTGTTCCATCTGACAAGTTAACTGCTGTGACTCTTTCATCTCCATCAAAGGATACCACTTTTTTCTCGTTTATTATCTTGACTTTTGATTTTTTCAATTCGTCGATTGCTAATTTTGAAAATTCTTCATCGAAAGAATTAGATAGTATTGAAGGCATAAGTTCTATCAATGTTACTTTTTTACCTTTCATCATTGAAAGCTCATCAGCAAATTCAACACCTATGAATCCCCCACCGATTATAACTATATTCTTATCCTTTTTTATGTCATCTTTTAATGATTTGAGGTGATTCATCTCTTTGAATACGGGATATATTCCTTGTTTATGTATACCTTCGATTGGTGGCGTCATAGGTTTTGATCCTATGGATAGTACCAGCTTATCATATTCGAAAACTTTACCATTTTTTGTGTGGATCTTCTTAGAATCCTTGTCTATGCTGATAACTTCATTGACTTCAACATCTATATCATTTGCTTCTAATGGCTTGTTTCCTAAAGCATTATCTTCACAATTCTTTAATGTTGAAAACATGTAAGGTATTCCGCAAGGAACAACACCTGCCCCCACACTTTTTATTAGAAGAAATTTTTTATCTGAATAATATTTCTTTGCGGTTACCGCACTTATTATTCCTGCTGGTCCTCCACCAACTACTATAACATCATATTTCATTTTACACCTCTATTTTTATCATTTTATAATCCAAATATCAATAACACCAAACCTATGGTAAATCCAAAAACGAAATTGAATATCTTTATCTTTACTGCATCTTCTATTGAAAACCCTATTATTGGAAGAAGGCCATGCCCATCCTGTATTATAGAATTTGCTAATAACACTGAGAATGGCACTAATCCATTTGAGAACATCACAACGAGGAAAATGTTTGGTCCTGATATTGGAAGCACTGCCACTAGGGATGCTATAAGCAAGACTACAAACATTGAGTCGCTTAAGAAGTTAAGTTCTACGTTGCTTTGTACCATGTTTATTATGAATATCGCTGCAAAAAGCCAAAGGAATATTTGCCATATATGCTTTTTCAATATATGATTTGTTACGTGCTCTTTGAAAAAATGTTTTAGCTTGAATTCATGATGGTGATGATGAACAATTTCACATTTTGTACAGAATTTCATATTTATCTTTTTTCTGAACCTGTCTGCTACAAAGCCTCCGATTATTCCTAATAAGAAAAGTGTTGATGTTAGAAGGATTATTGTTGACCAAGCTATCTCTCCGTTTGCTGCCATGCTAAAGAGTAGGAATGCTTCGTCTCCGCTTGTTGCAATCATGACAGCGATTATTCCACCAAAACCAAGTAGGCCTGTCATATATAATGAGTCCATTATAAAAGTTCCAGTGCATCCAGGTATTATTCCAAAAAATGCTGACATAATGTAACCTAAAAACCTATTCTTTTTTGCAAAGTTGAGAAGTTTATCTTGATATTTTAATACAAGTATCTCAACTATTATCATCATAACCAAGATTATTAAGGTTATTGTCATGCTTCCTTTCAAGCTGTCTAAAAATATTGGTGCTATATCCATCTTATATCAATTCCTCTAATTTATTTATCATATCTTGCATCTCTTTTTCACTACCACAGGATTTTAATGCTACCTGTCCAAACTTGTCAAGTATCACCCATGAAGGTACATAATTGCACTGCGAACTTGAAATTTGATTATAAACTAAGTTAGGATTGAATCCTTGAGGCAAGCCTTCAATATCAAAAAGCCCTTTATCAACTATATTGATCCAGATATTTACATCTTCCTTATACACTTCATATACTTGTTCCTTGAATATGGGCACTGCTGCTTGGCAATGACTGCAATATGTTGCTCCAAAAAGTATTACTGAAGGTTTTCCATAGAAATCTTCTAAAGTTGATGAAGCAGTTATTATTTTTGAATTGTCTGATTCGAAGGTTACATCACCAACAATTGATGTTTCTGTGCATGCAGATAATACCATCAAAAAGCAAATGGCAATTATTATTACTATATTATTTTTCATTTCAATCAAGACTGTATTGTTTTCATTTATTAATCTTTCATTTATTATAGTTTAAGAATACTAATTATATAATTTTAATCTTCCTCTGCTATACATATCTTTTTCTTCTTCACTGCCCCGATAGTCTTTACTATCAATAAGATTATCACTAAGTTTAGAAATATGAATAATCCCCATGATAGGTAATTGAAGAACAATAGCTGTGTTTTTTCATACATGAGTATTGTTGCTACTGTCAATGCCACTACTGGAAATGAATATGCCCACCATGAAAGGTAGAATTTTATCTTTGTGAAAAGGTTTGCTTGGAACATTATCAATATGAACATGAAAAGTGCAAAGTAGTATAATATCCTTCCAAAGTCTGTAACTTCCCCTACTAGTTTTGTTAATGATATGAATCCTATTGCTGGTGGTGCGAATAATATAAAGAAGGTTGGAAGTAGCTTATCAGGTATAGGATTGAAAAATATCATCCTATTAACTACTATTGTGAATAACACTACCCACCAGATTAAACCTATGCTGAAAAAGAACCAAGATACTTCTTTTGATATGAATTGTACTCCTGCTATTGGAATAAGTATGTTTCCTACTATTGGTATGAACCATGAAGGGTTAATGTGCTTTATCTCAAACTTTGAATGCCTTATCCAAAGACTCATTATATATAGTGTGAAGAATGATTGAACAAAAACACCTATCCACCACAAGTATTTCGCTAGAATAAAATTTGTTCCTACATATATTATGCTTGCTATTAAGAATAGTTTTGCAAGTATTGGAAAAAAGTTTAATTTTATTGGATGGTCTAATTCTTTTTTTACTGATTTTGGATATTTAATCCATTTTAAGAAATATAAGATAAATATTACTGCTGATAATGCTATTGTAGTGTATAATAGTATTGAGCTCATATGGAATGGAAATCCAAGTACGTGCTCTGCTTTTAGGTATGCTAGTGAGAATCCTATCATTCCTAGAAGTATCGCTAGAAATGATATTGTAAATTCTTCTAATCTGTTTACTTTAATGTTTGATGTTTTCATTTTATTTCTTTAGTGATGATCTTCATGCCCACATGAGTTTTCTTGGGTCACCATCTCTTCTATGTTTTCTATCGCTTCTTTTACAGTGTTAAAATCTCCGGTTTTTAGACCTAGCCCTTTAGATCTTATTATATTTATTGCTCTTCCACCTATCCCTTTTGCAAAGATAGTTGTTGGATTGACTGCTTCTTCTATCTGGTCGATCGGGCTTTTGTTTGGGTCTGAATGGTTCAGATCATTACCTATTATCTTAAACTCATCATTTTTTACATCATATAACCCAAAGAAGGGTGCGTGACCAAAGTGTTCACTTATCCTTGAATCTATACCTTTATCTTCAAGAAGTGGAAAGAATATCTTTTCATTTTCATCTTGATCTTTTGAAATTTCATTTGTTGATTGATCATTATGAGGTTCTGCTACTTCTTCTATCTTTTCAAGATTTTCATCAAGAAATTTTTGGATAGCTTCCTTTACTATTCCTGAACCATTATATGCTTTTATGCCTAATTGCTCAAGGATTGTTGTCGCGTTTGGTCCAACCCTTCCAGTTATTACTGCTTCAACTCCTAATTCTCCAAGTTGCTGCGCTGCTCTTATTCCAGCACCATGACCTTGTAAGGCTCCTTGATTCTCTACAGATCCAGAATTTATTATGTTTTTTTCATCATCAATTTCTATTATCATAAAATATTTGCATCTTCCAAATCTTTGGTCTATAATGCTTTCTATTGTATTTTCTTCTGTACTTACTGCGACTTTTTGTTTCATATTCTTATCCTCTTGTCATCATTGTGTTGCATTTTGGGCATTTTTTATTATTGCAGGGTTGCCCTCTAATATGTTCTTCAGTATGACCACAACTTGGACATACACATTTTCCAACTGCCCCATATCCTTGTCTTCTTCCTTGACCCCTTGGTCCTGTTCCATCTTTTCCTGGCATGTTGTATTCACCCCCTTGAATCTGTATTGCCTTTCCATTAACTAATGCATCGCTTACTTTTTCTCTTGCTCTAGTTAATGTTCTTTGGAATGTTGATTGGTGGATTTCCATTTTTGCTGCTGCATCCGTCTGATTTAATTTTTCAACGTCTGCTAGTCTTAGCGTCTCTAATTCATCAAAAGTTAGCACTATTTCTTCAAGTTCTGAAATTGGTATTGCTCTTGGTTTGAAATATGTGACTCCAGGTTTGAAATCTACTAATCTTGTTTTTCTTGGCCTAACCATTATGCATAATAATGCATAACTATTTATAAATCTTTTGTTGAAACATTACCTGATAAAAAAAATTATTTTCTAGAAGAACTTATTTTCAAAAGAGAATTATAGAAATGAGTTAAATAATATAATGAATTTGGAGAATCTTCCACAACATATGAACCAATAAAGAACATATGACTTTTTCCTAACTTATTCACTTCATCATTATTTATGAAAGGATAATTTCTAAAATCAATCTGATAATATATGTCAGAGACTTTCCCAACATCAACATATTTTGACTTCAATAAAGAAGATAGAGTATCCTTAGTTACAGATATTAGTTCATCTAGTTTTTCGTCCATGCCGCTAGGAATCAAGAATTATTTATAAAAATTATGCTTGGCCTCTAAACTTCATAGATCTTTCAAGCCTCGCGAGAGCTAGTATATATGCAGCGGTTCTGAAACTTGCCTTATGCTCAATTGATTGCTTATGGACCTCATCAAAACCTTTGTAGATTTTTTCTTTCAATTTTACCATTACTTCCTCTTCGCTCCAATAATAACCAAGATTGTTCTGCACCCATTCAAAATAACTTACAACTACGCCACCACTGTTTGATAATATATCTGGAATAATCATTATTCCTTTTTCATCTAAAATTTCATCTGCTTTTGGAGTTATGGGACCGTTTGCAACTTCCACAACATATTTTGCCTTTATATTTTTAGCATTCTTATCAGTTATCTGATTTTCTAATGCTGCAGGTATAAGTATATCAACGTCAAGCTCTAAAAGATCATTATTTGTAATATTCTTTGTTTCTGGAAATCCTTTTAGCGAACCATTATTATTCTTATAATGATATACTTCAGTTGGATCCATGCCTTTTTTTGAATAAATCCCTCCTTTACTATCACTAATAGCTATAATATTATGCCCCGTTTCATAAAGCATTTTTGCAAGATAATATCCAGCGTTTCCAAATCCTTGTATCGCGATGCTTGTATTCTTACAAACTTTGTTATTTAATTCACAAAGTTTTTCTGTAACGTAGAAAGCGCCCATGCTTGTTGCCTTATCACGTCCAAGACTCCCACCAAGCTCAATCGGTTTTCCAGTTATCACTCCAGGGCTTGATTCACCTGTTAATTTCTCATATTCATCAAGCATCCAGGCCATAACATTCTGATTAGTATATACATCTGGTGCAGGAATATCTTTTTTCGGACCGATTATCTGTGCAATCGCCCTTATGTAACCTCTTGATACATGCTCTAGTTCAGACACTGACAAATCTTTAGGATTACAGATGACCCCACCTTTCCCCCCACCATAAGGAACGTCGATAACCGAATTCTTAAAAGTCATCCAAGTAGATAATGCCATGACTTCTTCAATAGTTACATCTGGATGGAATCTTATCCCACCTTTTGTTGGACCTCTACTTTTATTATGCTGGCTTCGAAATCCTGTGAAGACTTTTATTTTTCCATCATCCATCCTAATTGGAAAATTAACAACAAGTACCTTTTCAGGCATAAGTAATTGGTTCAATATGTTTGGATCAAGACTTACTTTTTCTGCAGCTTTTTCTATTTGTTTTTTCGCATTTTCAAAAGGGTCTATCTTTTCTTCTTTTGCCATCTATATCACTTCATCAAATATAAGATTTATAATTTATTAAAGTTTTGTTAAAAAATTAGAAAATTAAAACTTTATTCTTATCCCTGTTTTTTCTGCAAACCATTTGGTTAAGCTAAATGGTTTTGGCTCAAAGTATTCTTTCTCGCCTTTTGCTATCTTTATCGCGTCAATTAAAGAGTTTTTGCTTGGTGTTCCTCGAAAACCAATATTTTTCTCATAGCCTTCGCCTTTAACAAATATTGTTGGAACACTTTGAACTTCTAATTCAGCAGCTTTTTTTTGAGTATTAGGATTAGCTGCCCCATATTCAATCATTTTCACAGCCTTATCTTCTTTTGTCACTTCTTTTACTAGATTAACTGCTGAAGGACAATGAGGACAAGTCGGGCTTGTGAATACAGAAATAGTTATTGATTTCATAAGAATAAAAATTGAATGCCCTTATAGTTGAGCATCTATTTTACTTTTGATCATTTCTTTTGGTCCAAAGCCTACAATCCTATCCACTTCTTGACCGTTCTTTAAGACTAGTAGTGTTGGGATTCCTTGGATACCAAATGGTTGTGCTAAATGACCAAAATCATCAGTGTTTAGTTTGACTAGTTTTGCTTTTCCTTCATATTCATCAGCTAGTTCTGCGAATACTGGACCCATCATCTGGCACGGTCCGCACCATGGCGCCCAAAAGTCTATTACAACTACTCCTTCGCTGTTTTTGATCTGTTCAAAATTTTCACTTGTTAATTCTTGTACCATTGTATTTCCTCCGTTTCTTTTCAAATAATTTTTTGAAAATAATTTTTGATAATTATAAAAACCATATAGTCTTATTTAAAGAATTTGTTTATGTGTGAAATGTGTAGGTTTTTTGCACAACCTTTAAATATTATTGATTATTTTTTTGCTTTTATGGCAGCAATAGATTTCGCATGCAAAAGAGTACCGATTGAAGAAATAATCAAATGCAGTTTTGCATTGAACAAGACAGACTACCTAGTTTTCAAGACTTTAATGTCAGCAAAGGTTGAAATTCCCATCCAGGATATCCAAGATTCAATCGGTAAGGATCGTACAACTATTCAAAGAAGCATAAAGAACCTGCTTAGTAAAGAACTTATTCACAGAAGACAGATAAATCTTGATAGTGGAGGATACATGTTCTATTATTGTGTAAAGAAAAAAGAAGAGATAAAAAAACAAATCTATACTAATTTTGAGAATTGGCAAGGCAAAGTCCTACATGAATTAAATAATTGGTAGTTAAAATTATTTATTTCTTCTCTCTCTTACAATATTTAAATAGATGTTCTGTGCAGCGATTGCACCTTCTGATGCAGCGGTTACCATCTGCTTGAACTTATTTGAGCCAGTTGTTATGTCACCTGCTGCATAGATTCCTTCAATGTTTGTTTCTTGTTTCTCATTTACAATTATGTATTCCTTATCATCAAACTTAACACCAGCACTTTTTGCTAAAGTTGTTGAAGGAACACTTCCTATTTCAATAAAGATACCATCGACTTCCAATTCATTTCCTGTTGAAAGGCTCAAAGATTGAACCTTGTTTTCACCGTTGATATGAGTGACTTCAGTATTGTATAATATTTCTATTTTAGGATTCTCAACAGCCCTATCTATCCATATCTGTTCCCCTCTAAGTTCTCCTTTTCGATATATAAGATACACTTTTTTTGCAACTTCTGACAAGAGTATCGCAGCCATTGTTGCTGCGTCTGAACCACCAACCACTGCTGGAGTTTTATCTTTGTAGAAAAATGCGTCACATGTTGCACAATATGATACTCCTCGTCCAAGAAGTTCTTCTTCACCAGGAATATTTAGTTTTCTTCTTTTAAGTCCTAATGCTAAAAGAATATTTTTCCCTTTATATGTCTCATTTGATGTTGATACTTCAAGGATCTCATCTTTTTTTTCTATTTTTTGAACTGTTCCCATTATAGTTTTCAAGCCATAACTTTCTGCATGGTTCTTGAAGTCCATCATAAGCTGCATACCTGGCTTTGATTCAACGCCTGGCCAATTCTCTATTGAGTGAGCGTCAGCCGCAGTGCCTCCTGGATGTTCAGCTATTAAAATAGTGTCTATTTTAGATCTTTGTGCGTATATTGCTGCAGAGTAGCCTCCTGGGCCTCCACCTATAATTATTAAGTCGTGAATTTTGTCTGTCATAAATATCTTAAAAAAACTTTTGATTTAAAAAATTAATGTTTGTTCAAAAAGGTTTAGCCTTTAATTCGGCTAGAACATCATTATATGCTTGAAGAACAATATCTCTTCTTTTATCCCCTTCTACAAAATGAAAAGGGTCATTGTCTATAAAATTAATATCACCTTGCACTTGTAAAGAGGTTAAAGGATTTATCCTAACTGCTTTTACTATACAATCTCCGGAGATAATCTCATCTAAATTGCCAAAAATTTCACTTTTGCACTCATTCAATCCAGGAGTATGCTTAAAAGGTTGTAAAGAGAGGTGTGATAATTGATTCTTATCTATTTTCTTTAGATCTAAAAGATTCATACCATCATATCTGATTATGGAAAAATCCTTGTATAATCTTTCCATTGCCTCATGGCCAGGTTCTTTACAGCAAGCTATAGGTTCTAAACCATGATAATCAAAATTCATACTATCAATACTCTTATTGTAATGACAATTCACTAAATATATCCTTGTATGCTCTCCCACTTATACCACTTTTACTATTTTAAAATAGAAATTATTGATTCTTATTTAAATTTAACTAAATATATCCGTAAATTTTATAAAGAAATCATTGATTCTTTTCAAATAAATACACATGCACCAGTGGTTGGATTCAAACGGTTTCGCCCGTTTAAGACGACCACAAGCACTATTGCAAGCAATAGAGCGGTGACAAAACAAACAAAAACAAATCACACTTACGCACCGGTGGTTGAATGGTACAATTGGGCGTTGCCAAGTCAATATTCATTTATTGATGCAAAGACGCTTAGGCTCGGGTTCGATTCCCGATCGGTGCATCCACTCATCATGCGATATTCTAAGGGAACTAAAATCATTATAAATTAAGATTATTTATTTCAATATTACATGTACAAACTTTATTATTTTGTGAGCAATTTTCATGAGCAAAATCTGCCAATTCTTTCATAAGTTTATCTAATGATCTTCCTTTTTTTGTGAGTTCATACTCTATTAACACAGGCCTTGTACTTACAATTTTTTTATTTATGATTTTGTTTTCTTCTAATTCTTTTAATCTTTCAGCAAGAACTTTACTGCTTAAATTCTTATTTTTTCGTAAAAATTCATTAAACCTTTTCTTCCCTTGAAACAAATCTCGAATTATATGCAAAGACCATTTCTTTCCAAGATATGTTAAAACAACATCTATCGAACATATTTTTTGACTTTCCATTTTTTCACTAGGTTACCTTTTAGTTAGAAGCAATATATAAATCACTTATTAACACTAACTTACTATAAGTAACTAACATTAGTATTTAAAATTATTGAAAAGGTGATAGGATGAAAACATTAGTAATAAGCTACCTGCCAAGAAGAGAAAGAAGTAGGACAAAAAAATTACAAGATTATGCAGTAAAAAATCTAAAAGGAGAAATTGAGTATTTAGATTTAGTAAAAGAACTTCCCTCATTCTTTTTAGAAGAAAGCCTGAGTGCGTACTACAAAAGAAATTATGCTAAGCAAAAACTTGATGATCATGAGAAAAAAGCGATTGAACAAATGGATAAATTAACAAATCAATTCAAAAGTGCTGATAACATAGTTCTAGCCTACCCTATGTATAATATGTCAATGCCCGGAATTGTAAAAACTTACTTTGACAGCATTCTTTTAAAAGGAGAAACATGGGATATTGGTGAAAAAGGTTATGTCGGATTACTCAAAGAAAAAAACGCTATTGTTATAACCACTTCTGCAGGAATTTATGAAGGAGATTTTTCAAATTGGGATCATAGTACTAATTTTGTCAACCATTTATTTCAATTTATGGGATTTAAATTAGTTGATGTTATCCACACAGGAGGAATGAATGGAAACCCAGATCATGAAAAACTAATCATGGATAAATCAAAATTAAAAATTGAGGAATCTCTAAAAGAATTAAACAAAACAATTGAGATAACAATATGACTTCAATATATAAAATTCAAACAAAACATCTTAATGAACATAGTTCTCTATATGGTGGACAACTCCTTGAATGGATTGATAATTATTGTCTTGCTAAAACTGAAAGGTATAGAAATAAAACTGGCGAGAAATTTGTGACTCGTGCAATGAATTGTGAATTTGTTAACCCTGCATTTCTTGGTGATTTAATTGAAATGAAAGTTTCAAAAGAAACAATTGGAAATACAAGTATAACTTTTGAATATGAAGTTGTTTCAAAAGATAAAATGATTGCAAAAGGAACTTCAACATTTGTAAAATTATATGATGGTAAAAAATATGAGATAATAATCTAATACATTTTATGTTTTTTTAATTCCTATAGTCCCTGATAAATTTTTAATATTTTCTTCGCCTGAAACCACTTTTCCAAGTTCATATAATCCAGCTGCAGTTCCAAAATCTTTGTAAAACATTACCACATCCCCCCAAGGAGCATAGTAAGCTAATGTTCCAGTTTTAGCATTTGCTAATGGAGTATTGCTTGTATCAAGTTTTTTTGGTGGATAAAATATTTTTTCATTGCTAGCATAATCTTCAACTTCAATTATTAAAGGTAATTGTTCATATAATTCTTTACTCGCTTGATTATTATTTAATTCAAAAATGATTTCTTTATCATCAGATTTTACACTTATTTGCATTTTTGTTACCTCAACTTTTTCAGTAGGTTTTTCTGTTAAATTTGGATTATTAATTATTTGAGTATTAATTTCTAGAGTTTTATTATTTATTAAGTTATTATTTGTACTGCAAGCAGTAATAAAAATTAGAAAGAAAAAAAGAAAATGAAATTTCTTCATTTACTTAAATCTCCGCCATATACAGGGAACATACTAGCTTCACCATAATCCTTAATATGTTCAATATTTTTTAATATATCCATATCTTCACTTGAGATTTCAAAATTTACATCAGCATTATTTTCCATGTGATTTGGATTAGCAGTTTTTGGTAATGGAAGAAGTCCAAGTTGTAAGCAATATCTAACACTTAATTGAGGTATTGTCACATCATATTTTTCAGCCATTGATTTAACTTTTTCATTCTTCATTAACTCCCCATGGGCAATAGGCGAATAAGCTTCAACTAATATATCATTTCCTTCACAATACTTAATTAAATCTTTAGGAGTATTACTTATGTGTGCTAATACCTGATTTACCATAGGTTTTACTGATGCGCTTTTCAAAATATTATCAATGTCTTCTTTTTCAAAGTTTGAAACACCAATAGCTTTAATTTTTCCAGCATTATATGCTTCTTCTAAAGCTTTCCAAGCTTCTACATTTCCTTCAAAATATCTATCTTCTTTTTGAAATTCCATCCAAGGTTTTGGACTGTGAATAATCATTAAGTCAACATATTCTAATCCTAATTTATTTAATGATTCATCAATTGCTTTAACTGCTACATCATATGATTTTGCTTCAGCTGCAAGTTTTGTAGTGATGAATAATTCTTCTCTTGCGACACCACACTCTTTAATTCCTTTTCCGACTTCTTCTTCATTTTGATATGCTTGAGCAGTATCAATATGTCTATAACCTAGTTTAACTGCTTCTTTTACAGCTTGTACTGCGTCGTCTCCGTTTATCATCCAAGTTCCAAGACCTAGTTTTGGTATTTTAACCCCATTATTTAATATGTAATTTTCTTCTAATATCATTTTTATTCCTCCAAATCAATAAATTATTTTATAATTTATGCTTAAATTCCTTTTTAGGAATCTAATTTATTATATTCTTCATCTGTTACTGTTTCAAACCACTTTGCATCTCCTTTTTCAGGATTTGTTGTGATTCCAAGATGTGTAAACCAACTATCTTTTGCTGCCCCATGCCAATGTTTAACATTTGATGGAATTTTTACTACATCTCCCGGTTTTAATTCCCTTCCAGGTTTTCCATCTTCTTGATACCAACCTCTTCCTCCAGTTACTAATAATATTTGCCCTCCTGGATGTGAGTGCCAATTGTTTCTACCTCTTGGTTCAAAAGTCACATTGTAAACAGGACAATTAAATTTTTCATCAGTTACTAACATTTCAACCCAAGCATCGCCAGTGAAAACACTTGCTAAAGGTCCTTCAACTTTATTTCCTTTTGGGAAAATTATGCTTTCACTTAAATCATTATTTACCATCATAATCACCTTATTTTTTCCAAAACTTTATAAGTAATAAATAGTTACTTAGTTTCAATTTACAATTAGGTAAGCATTAGTTATTTAAAAAGATTAGGTGAGCGAGAAGTAACAAGGTGATTACATGGATACTAAAACTATAACAAAACCAAAACTAACAATGGAAGCATATATGGAACTCTCCAAAAAATGGGCAGTTTTCCTATTAAAAGATATGTTTCTTGGAGCGAAGAGATTTAATGATTTTCTAGAAGTTCATCCAGAAATAAGTAATAGAGTTTTATCAGACCAATTAAAAGGATTAGAAAAATATGGTTATATCAAGAAAATAATTGTTAGCACAACTCCTTTAAAGGCAGAATATGAATTAGATGAGCTTGGACTTAGCCTTAACAAAATGCTATATGAAAAAGCTATGTGGGCAATAAAACATGGACTTGGAAGTAGAAATGATAACTATTTCAAAGGTAAAGATATTGAAAAAGCATTCGGTATAAAAAAATAACATCCCGATCGGTGCATTCTTTATTTATAATTATTCATCTCGAACTTTTTCTCTAAATAATTAATCAAAAAAAGGATAGATATAGTGTAAACTAAGAAAATAATTAGTAAAATTTTATTTTGAAAGAAAGGTAAAATCAAAGTATCCATCATACTTTCATTATTTGTTAGCCCTGCCTTAAACCCTGCATAAATTGAGTAAGGAAGCAAAAACGCCACAACCCCAACACTCAAAATACCTATGAAAGACCATTTATTTTTTCCTTTATCATTTAATTCATTAAAATCTTCCAAAACATTCTCTTTTTTTCTTTTAAAAAAGTGAATACCTATAAAAGTGTAAAGAATCATGCAAGATATAATATAAGCAACAATAATTAATGAGGAGATTGAAACAATCTTAATAACCTCAATCTGTGCTGCTGATAAAACCATATATTATAATATTGAATTGCTCTTTTAAAAAAGTATTTATTATTTATCTAGCCAAAAAAAAAGAAAAAGAAAGATATCATTTTGTTGATATCTTTATTAGGTCTTGATAGAATTTCTCAACGCTTGCTAAATCCACATATTCATTTGAACCATGTATATCATATCCTTTCGGCCCAATAACAATAGTGTTTTCTCCCCTTATCCATTTGGCATCTGTTGATGCTTTTGATAGACCGAATTGATATCCTAACTTTTCGAATTCTGAGATTATTTTTGATTTTGGATCTGTGTTCAATGAAGGTCCTGATACTTCAAATTGTATATTTGTTATTCCTTCATATTCTTTGATCTTTTCTTCCAGATCCCAATATATTTCGTTCGGATTGAAAATAGGTGGTGTTCTTACGTCAAGATAAACTTTTGAGAACCCAGGATTTTGACCTAATTTTTCTATATCTCCACTTTCGGAAAAATAGGTTGGAGAAACAATAGGCTTATTTCCTTTCTCATCAGTATATTCATTAATCAAATAATTTTCTAGACCAACTATAGCTTTTGCAATATTCCTTATGGAATTGGGACCTTCTTCACTAGTGTGGCTTGTAGAATTACTGCTTTCAATACTTAATCTCAAAACGCCATAATGAGTATTTACTACGAAAGGTTCGATTACTATGTCGATATCATTTATGTTTCTGCTTAATCCTTCAAAGATGGGTTTTGTTCCATAAATTCCTCCAGTTTCTTCATCAGTGGTCGCGATAAATCTTAGGTTTGATATTAGATCTTTTTCTTTTACATCCGTGAAAGCTTTTATTGCTGCTGCACTTCCTGATTTATTATCTGCTGAACCTCTACAAGATAACTGATTATTTTTGAATCTTGGAACCTTTTGCATATCGCTATCTGGTTTTACAACATCTAAATGGCCAACATAAGTGATGAAATGGTCGGAACCTATGTTTCTCTCAGCTATCAGATTAAAATATTCCTTTCCTTTATCATCTGAAAAGACTTGGATCTCATATTCTATCTCATGCCTATCTAGGTAATCTGCTGCTACATCTATTATTTCCTTGCTGTTCTTTTTTGTTGTTGAGTCTATCTTTACCAAATCCTCTAATAATTTTTTTAGATCATTATTTATTGTCATCTTAATTTACCTCCATGGTTTTGCTTTTTGAATTGGTTTTGATCATGCTTTTTACATCCCAAGGAGAAACCAACTAAAATATATCTAGAGAAAAGACAGTGAGATGCTACATGAGCATCATCATACAAAAATTAGATATTATTATTTTTGTCATAACTTAAATAATGTAGAAATAATATAAATAATATTGTGAAAAAATTATTCCAATAAGAATATTAATTTTTTATTGTTTTCAAGGATTCAATTCAGATATCTAAGCATCTCTTGACTTAGAATATTCAAGTTTGTTATCTTTTCTGTCAAGTAAGTCTTATCTTTTTCATCGATTTTCAATCCGTTTTTTAGGTGAGTTTTCATCACAGGCAGCATCTTTCCTTGAAAAAGAAATATTATTGAATTGTTTGCAAACAATACTTTAAAAGGTCACTGTTCTTTTTTAGATGTATAAGTTTTTCTTGTATTGCTGGAGACAAAGACTTCACTATGTTTATTGCGTGCTCATCTTTTCTTCCATTATAGGAAAATGCAAAGATCTTGTTGAATTCTATGCTTTCAGTGTTTATCTCTTTTTTTGTGAAAAAATTTCCTATCTTTGAAAAAATATTTTCACCATATAGAAGAAATCTTGATGCTATTCTTTTTTTCAAAGGGAAAATAAAGTAATAAGTGTGATATGTTCTAGTGTGTGATTTTTTGCCTGACTTTTTTCTCACTTGATATGTAAAGTTTCCGCAATGAAAATCATTATTTGAGACTTTACCCCAAAACCGATCATCTAAATATTGTCCTTGGTTTCCTTGCCTGTATATTTCTGGAAATGCTTTTGCGTATTTGCTCCATCTATTATAATGATTATTCGGATCATACAACCAACCGTTCTCTCTTGCTATCTGAAGCTTTATCAAATCTTTGCCAAGGGAGTGATATTTGCTTGCCAATACTGAAAAAGGTATCATAGATAAAACGATTCCCCACATGAAATAAGGCTCATAAAATATCATTAAAAATGCTGATGCGAAAGAACCAAGAAGTCCAAAAAAGAAGAAAAGATAATAATTTCTTCTTAAACTACTGGGATTTTTTTTATATTTTTCTAATTTAGATTCTAATTTAGAAACATTATTTCTTATATTATTTTCATCAACCGATACTGGATCCCATACCATCTTATATTTTTACTTTCACGTTCCGTTTTTCTGATGTCTCAAACAATTCTTTTTCCTTAAAATTAAACATGCTTGCAAGCAGATTATTTGGGAATGTCTGTATTTTTGTATTGAAGTAAGTTACGTTCTCATTATATATCCTTCTTGATGCAGCAATCTGATCTTCAGTCTCACTTAATTCATCTTGAAGTTTTAAGAAGTTCTCGTTTGCTTTTAGTTTGGGATAGTTTTCTGCTACTGCAAATATTGATTTCAAACCGTTTGATAATAGATTATCTTCTTTTGCCATAGTTTTTATATCTTCTTTGTTCGATGCATTCATAATACTTGTTCTTGCTTTAGTAACATTTTCCAATAATTCTTTTTCGTGCTTTGCATAACCTTTTACTGTTTCTACTAAGTTAGGTATAAGATCACTTCTTCGCTTTAGCTGGACATCGATTCCTGAAAAAGATTTTTTTACATCATTCCTTAAAGATATCAAGCTGTTGAATGTAAATATGATCCAAAGAATTAGCACACCAACTATTATCAAGATAATATTTATTGTTTCCATATAAGTCTTAGTTGAAAACGTTTTTTAAAAAACTTACTAAAATTCAATTCAGATATTCAAGAATCATCTTTTTTGTATATTCCATCCTTTAATGCACGGTGCATTTCATCATTTGGCATTGGACATTTTTCAAAACCTTTGCAATCATATTGCTCACCACAATAATTTTTGCAAAGAAAAAAGATTTCTTCCTTATTTTCTTCAAAAGATATCCTGAACATTTTAGCATGATCTTGATCTATGAAATCATAGAATGCGCCTCTGAAATCTATACCTCTATTTGCAGATTCACTCAAGAAATATTTATGCTCTTCAACTTCTTTTTTTTGAAGAGTCATGCTTATTTTCCATATGACTTTTTCATCTAAGCTCATAAAGCCTATAAAAATAACATATTTAAAAAAATTTCGCATTCTAATAATATTAAACATATGTTTTATATGTTAAAAAAACAATACACCTTCATGATTGGCAAGCATAAGCTTATGAAACCTTGGGAAAAATGGAGTCTTTTTGCAATTTTTTTCCTAATATATTTTGTTTTTTGGAGTTATAGTTTCATGACTGGTTCTCAATGGATAATCGACAATTCTATCGCACTATTTACACTAATACTGTTGATATTATTTAGCAATGTCTTGAAACTGAAAAAAACAGGTTTCATATTGTTGAACCTTGCACTTCTTACCCATAATCTTGGAACTTTTGGATATTACAGCTTAACATGGAAGTTTTTAGCGTATGATAATCTTGTTCATTTCATTAGCCTAATAGTCATTGCTTACATAACCTTCAATATTGTATCCATAAGATTCTACAAGGTGCCAAACAATAGAGATATTTTTGAGGAAAACAAGTATCTTTTCATAATCCTTGTGATGTGTGCAGCAATATCATTAAGCGTTCTTTTGGAGCTTGTCGAATTTGGTGGTTATTATTATCTTGGAGAAGGTGAAGGGCTTCTTCTTGCTGGAGTTGGCGATTCTGATCCAATGAACAATGGAATACGTGATCAGTACGGCGACACTATGAGTGATTTGATAGTAAATATTTTTGGTGCTTTCATTGGTGCTTTTGGTTATTATTATTTTAGGATAAGAAATCCATATCTTACCCACTAGTCTATGAGGTAAAATATATAAATAGTTTTTAGTTTTTATATCTTGAAAGTGGCGCGTAAAAAACTACCTAAAGTAGTATTAGATTCACCTAAGGATTATCTTAGGATGAGAAGATTAGAACCTGTAAAGACTAGAGAAGGTTTCAATCAAGGTTATGAATTCTATTTTCTTTTTGAAGGGAATAAGTTCTATTCAGGCTTTGCTGATATGAATGTATATAATAGAAATAAGGCGATCGTTTGGGATAAGTTCAAACCAACTGGAGATAAAAGTCTTGGAGGTGGTGTCGGTATCAAAGGACATAATCTGATACTTCGAGATCTTGAGATAATCATTGATGAAAGGATTGATCTTTTTAGTATGCTTCACTTGGCTGATAATGTTTCTGTGTCTAAGAATAGACTTATACAATTAGATAAGATAGGGATTGATGATACTATTCAAACCTTACAATTATATTCTCTTAATAGAGGTGTTCCTCAAGAGTATTTTGGTGAAATATTTCCTTCTTATAAGAATAAATCAGTAGGCTATGAAAGAAATCTTATAGAAAAAATCAAAGACCACGGACTAAAGTCCGAGGTATGATTTGACTATTTAATATGATCTCAAATCATACGTGTCTTTGAGCATGAAGAGTATATGATTAATT
>PKTL01000043.1 GCA_002867475.1 Candidatus Woesearchaeota archaeon | reverse complement strand
TGGTTTTCCAATTCGGAACATTCCTGTGCCACATGCTGGGCATGTTCCTTTCATAGCTGGTTTTCCATTAGCCATAGTGATAGCTTTTGGATCTTTCATTTCTTGCTTTGCTTTACATTTTACGCAATATGCTTCTACCATTTTATTTTACCTCGTTAACTTTTTTCAATACTATTAACATCCAGATAGAGGATATCGTTTTCTTCTTTGATTACACCACCAATATCATAATAGACGTAATCAGTGAAACCCCTTTCTTGTGGAAGTAATAAGTAAATGTAAAATCCTCCTTCATCAGTTATTCTATAGTCGAAATAAATTGTACCGACTCTGAATTCATGCTGGAAGACATATCCTTTCAATTCTACTTGAGTATTTAAATATTTTCTTGGATTGTCAATGATTTCTTTTATTTTTGAAATATTTGGATCAGGAGGGGAATAAGGAACAGTCTCTTCACTTGTGTCTGTTACCTGTTCAATCTCTTCATTATCATCAATCATAGCAAGTTCACTAAGCCCTTCATTACTATCAAGTGTTTCATCACCATAAAAAACAAGTTTCAAACCATATTTATCAAGGAAATCATTCATTTTTCCTTTGATATCATAAACATCATTTGCTTGAACATAATATGCTCCAAGGAACAGCAATATTACAAAAATTATAAGATTATAGCTCCACAAAAAAGACAAGAACTGAATAAAAACATTTGGCTTATCATTATTTAGTCTTCTTTTTATTACAGTAACCTCTTCCTCAATATATTTGGATCTTTCAGCTTCTTTTTTTTCATGTGCTTTTAATCCTTCATCTTCTTTTTCTGCATCGTGCATGTTAGGGCACTCATGATCTATGGCTAATTTATGGGCTGAACAGAAATGTTTACCACATTTTGGACATATGAAAGGCATAGCATTAAGCTCTGTTTTACAAAATTCACACTTACTCATCTAGAAAATTCAGGAAGAATACCTATATAAAATTATTGATTGATACAATATCTATGAAAACGTTGTATTTTGCACCTATAAACCTATATGGGAATAAAGCCTACCGTCAATTATTATTGAATCATGAGGCTGATTATGTCTTTACAGAGCTTATAATGTGTGATAGGCTTGAAAAAGAGATAAAACAAGGCAAACTAGAAGAAATAAGCAAAAAAACAATTGTTCAAATCGGTGCAAATACTAAAGAACAAATAATAGAGGTATTAAATCAGATAATATCTAATGAAGTTAATCTAAATCTTGGTTGTCCTCATAGTTCCTACAAAAAACGAATGATTTGTAGTGGAATCCTTTATGATATAAAATTTTTAGACAAGATAACTAAAACATTTAGTGATGAATGTAAAAAATATGACAAGATTCCAAGTGTAAAGATAAGAATAGGAATAGATCCAGAAAAAATAGAGATAGAAAAATATCTTAAGATCCTAGAAAAAAACAATATAAAAAAAGTATATATCCATGCAAGAACCTTAAGACATCCTTATACAAAACCTGTTGAAAAAAAAGTTTTATTCGGTTTAAAGAAGAAATTTCCAAATCTAAATTTAGTATATAATGGGGATATTGATTCATATGAGAAATACTTGGAAGTCGAACCTTATTTTGAGGGTGTCATGATTGGAAGAGCAGCCTTATCAAATCCCTTAATATTCAAACAGATAAAGAAAAAAGAAAAAAATCAAAAAATAAATGATTATGAACATTTTGTAAATAATCCAAACATAAAAATAATCGACGGAAAAATGTTTCATAGTCGAGAAAAGAAACAATTAATACGTGAATTTGAAACTATTGCAAAAAAATTGAAACTATCAAAAAAGCAAATAGATGCAAACTTAAAATATCTAAATAAAGGAATAACAAAAACAAGGTCTTAATTATGTGATCTAGTTTTTAATTACAAATTTTCTTATGGGGTCACTACAATAAGGGCAAACACTTGGTTTTCTTCTATTGATGTCATAGACGAAAGGAAAACTGCACTTTGGGCATTTATACTTTGCTTTGCCTTCGCCAGCACTAGGAAAACTTAATTCTATGCTTTCTTTAGGTTTTGGCTTTGCAACTTTTTCTAGATATTCATCCTCGGCATCCCAGCCTATAGGCTTATCAGCTAAGGATTCTAAATGATTTTTCAATTTTTCTTTATCTCTTCTATCCTTTTCCAATCTAGACCTTTTATCCTTAACACAAGCAGGACAAACCATTTTTTTAAAATCTGGATCAAGAACGAAACTGCCTGCATTCGCTTGTCTTCCACAAGTCCTGCACGTGACTGAAATATTTGAGCTATCCATAATATCAAGATTCCATTGTCCTTTTTTAAATTTAACTGAACAAGTTTCTAATAAATTTCTATACCATAATATTTATAAACTTCCAGGTCAATAAAATAATTATGACAAGGATTTCTGGAAAAGGAGGCGAACTAAAAGTAAATATAAAAGATAAAGATGGAGAAGTAAAATCTATTGAATGGTCTGAAGAATTCTGGGAAATATATCCAAATGCTGACCCTGTAAATACGGGGTATCCAACTCCAGTAAGACATTATGAGATCGCTATAGAAAAACCAAACCATAATGTGGAAGAGACATATTATTGGTATTATCATCAAGTAAGAAGTGACTGGGCATATGAGATCGAAAAGATTATTGATACTTATGCAGCAAGTCAAGCATCAAGCCATTTTGGTCATATGCAGTCAAGAATAAGTGTGCAGCAAAATAAGATATCAAATTATTTGAAAGGAATAAGTGAGATGGTTAAAGGATTATTCCAGATAGTAAGAGAGATAAGGATAATAAAAGAAAGATTGAAATTTTATCGTGGATCATATGAATATTACAAGAATCATGGAAATGGGCTTTCAAAAAAAAGCCCGAATTCAGATGAAGTAGTATTGAAAGGATTATGGGTTGATCAAGTTGAAGGAGGTTCAAAAAATCCAGGTAGTATATATGGTCTTGCAGCAAATGTTGGTTTTACAATACTTCCAGACCTATTCTTTAGGGTTGGAGTTGATAAGAAAGGCAATATAAATGAAGTTGTTGATAACTTAAGTTTCAATGGAAAAATAACAGAAGTCCTTAAAAGAAAACTCAACCAATACATAACTTGGAAAGAGGAAACCATGAATGAACTAACGACAAGGGAAAGCTTCATGAAGAAATATTTAAGACAACATTATAACACTATAAGATTATATGTCTCATGGGTAAAGCCATACTTAAAATATGTCAAACAAATGCAGCAGACATCAAAGCTTGAAAATGATTCTGAACTTCTAACAAGTTTCGAAAGTACAATAGTTGAGATAGAGTTTTTAGCAAAAAAGAAGATAAATGATAATTTCTATAGTGTAGCAGTGATAAACCTTCTTAACCGAACGAGGCCAGAACTAAATTATCATGCTCAAGAATATCAACATAAAGGACCAACACATACTGGAAAGACTTGGATAAACATACGTACCTATGCTTGGTCTCCAAAAGAGGTTGAAGCATATAAGAAGCTTAAGTCCGAAGAGGATTTTGATATAATAGGAAGCATTGACACAACAATACAGGAAACACTCGATTCATTGGGTGATGAACTGAAAAACTATTTAGAAGATGCAGGTGAAGTTTTTGCTGAAGATAAAAAAGAGGAAGTTGTAAAGAAGATACAGCAACCTGGTTTATTAGATCCTTTTGTATCGATATTCAAAGGTTTTGGAGAATTAGGAACAGCATTCTTTCCTAAGGGAGAAGCAAAACCAAAAACTAACAAGAAAGGGGACTATAAGAAGAGTAAAGATAAAAAAGATGCTGAAAAAGCAGCAGTCGATATCGCATGGATGACTTTCAAGAACTATAAAAAAGGTCATGGTATGATGACTCCTTGGTGACTGGTGAATCTGATGGTTGGCGATTTTAATTCAATGGATAAGGAATTCAAAGCAAACGTACAACAGATAGGTGCAAGTGCAAATCCTATGCAGCATCAGACTGAAGCATTAAAAGCAAGAATATTCCATGGCGCGTCAATTGTAGAGCTTGGATTTATGGGTGGGGGAAAGACTAATTCTCAAAATCCTGGTCCAGAAGCGTTTGGAAAAGATGAAAGGCAAGATATGAGAGAACTTGCAATGATAAATGATGTTAGGACATCAACTCACGCAACAACAGCGATACATGGATTATCTGGTTTGCAACAAGGAGGATATTCTAGTGAAGCACAAGAAGCAACCATGTACGAATTGAAAAAAGCTATAGATTTTGCAAGTGATGCTTCAACTGGAGGGGCAGTAGTTTTTCATACGGGTGAAGGACAACGAAGCATGTATAGTAATCTAAAGGATAAGAATGGGGATCCTCTTTTTGAGTTTCATAGAAATGAAAAGGATGAAGAAGCTCATTACTTAGTTGATCCTGATGAGAAAAAGATGCAGGCAATAAAAGAGGACACAAAAGTTTATGTTCCTATTTCCAAAAAAGATACTGATGGAGAAGATATGGTTGTTAAAGATTCAAATGGTAATGTGATAATGGATGAATTAACAGGGAGCGCTATGCCCATATATGATACGGACCATAATGGTGATGTGATAGTTAAAGAAAAAAAATTTGCTGATTTTCGTAAAGAAGAAGAAGAAAAATTGAGAAAAGAAGGTAAAGATCCTTATTCATCAGATAATAAGAAAAATATTCTAAAAAGTTTTTATAAACTTTTTGCAGAATCAAATGTTCAATATCAGTTGGGTTATGCTAGGCAGCATCAAAAAGAGTATCATGATGCTATTGATAAAAGAGAAAAAATTGTCAAAACTTTAAAGTTTTATGAGGATTTAAAATCAAAAATTCCAGAGGAAGAATGGAAAGAACATTTCAAAAAATATGCACAGCCAATAGCGGAATTTGGCCTTGTAGAAGATGATAAACAAGATCCGATTGAAGTTTTAAAAAGAACTCTTGATAGAAGTACAAATACTATCAATTATGCAAGAGAATTGATGGTCTCAGGGGTTAAACAAGCAAAGCAAACTTATGACGCGATAGATCGTATGCAATTGATGGAAGATTTTGCAAAAGAAGAGGTTACTTCACGAATGGCTGAAGCAGCAGTTTATGCTCATGAAAAGACAAAACAAAGGATAGCTGAAGATAAGAAACTCTATGGTGATAATGATCCTAATTATCATAGTCCTTTAGAAAAGAATCCTTTGTATGTCTCTCCAGAAGCTTGGCAACCACAAGATTATGGGAGTCATCCAGATGAGATACGAGAATTCATAAAAGAAGCAAGACAAAAAACCTATGATGAATTGAAAGAAAGCATGCATTATACTGATAGTGAAGCAAGAAAGATTGCAGATCAATCTATAAAAGCAACTGTGGATGTAGGACACATGAACAATTGGAGAAAACACTTCATAAGAAAAGATGGAGAAAGTCTTGAAAACTATCATAAGAGGTTTGATAAATGGTTGCTTAATGAAACAGAAAAATTAGCAGAAGAAGGCATGATTGGTCATGTACATTTAAGCGATAATTTTGGTTATCATGATGAGCATTTAGCAGTAGGTCAAGGAAATGCACCTATACAGGAATTTGTTGAAAGGATGAGAAAGCATGGTGTAGAGGAATTTATTAATGAAGCGGGAAGTTTTAATGCTAACTCTGCAATGTTGGATGCTTGGACTCATCTTGGAAGTCCTATTTATCGTGTAGGGTCTGGTGGGTCTGGCTCTGAACTTGATGCATGGGGAAATGTGCACCAAGGATATTTTGGTCATACAGAACCTCCAAGGTATGTGGTTGGAGATTACTCGCCAAGCGATGATTTTAAGGGGAGTCCTTTTTATAGTGGTACTCCACTTGAATGATTTGGAACAAAGTTTATTAATGATTAAGTAAATAACAATTAATTGAAGAGGTGGGCTTTTGATAAGCAATATAGAAAAAAGGGAGAATCCAAACAAGAAAAATTATGAGAATTCAGACTTGGATATAGCTTATAAGTTCTCAAGCAAAATATACAAGGAGCTTGGAGATTATATTAAAGCAATAGTTCTTTTTGGTTCAACTGCAAGAAAAGCAAAGGATAAAGGAGATATTGATCTATTGATAGTTTTGGATGATGTTTCAATTGTGCTTAGTGCCGAAATGATGGAAGCTTACAAGGTGATAAGTCAAAAGATAATAGCAGAGATATCAAAGAAGCTTCACATAACAACCCTTAAATATAGCACTTTTTGGGAATTGTCAAAAGCAGGCGATCCAATTGCTATAAACATACTTAGAGATGGTGTTCCTCTTTTAGATTCTGGATTCTTTGAACCTATACAACTTCTTCTAAAACAAGGAAGAATAAGACCAACTAGAGAAGCTGTAATGGTATATCATTCAAAATCAGATAATAGTCTTGAAAGCTCAAAAAGACATGTTCTTTCAGCAATCTTTGATCTTTATTGGGCAGCGATAGATATGGCACACGCAGCATTGATGAGTGTTGGTCAGTCACCACCAAGCCCTCTGCATGTTGCTGATATGATAGATACTTATTTCGTAAAACCAGGGCATGTTGATAAAAGATACGCTTCAATAATGAGAAATCTCTATAAGATGTCAAAAATGATAACTCATAGAGAGATTGGTGAAGTTAAAGGATCTGAATATGACACATATCTAAAGGATACAAGAGATTTCATAAGTGTTATGGAAAAGTTTGTGACCAAAAAATAAAAAAAATAATTTTTAGAAATTTAAGTAATCTTGTTAATTTTTTATTTTAGCTTTTCATATAATTTTTTAACACGATCTCTTGCTGCCTGCAATTTATTGTTCCCTTGAAAAACAAGGTAATCTAAATATTCTTGATCTACAAGAATCTTTTTTCCATCATGTAAAGGGGCAGTTATTCCTTCAGTACCTGTTATCTCAACAATAAATCTTTTGCTTGTTGCAATAAGTCCAGCTCGCTTGAAACCGACCTCATGCGCTTTTATAAGAAGTTCATTTGCCTTTTCAAACGTTTTTGCACATACATGAAGTATGAAGCTTTCTTGCTTGAACCAAACTGGTTTATCATCAAATTCTATACTCTTTAGATCTATATTATCAACAAGTGCATGACTAGTGAAAAGCCAATTAGCATCATTTTTCTTCCCATCATCAGGAAGTTCTATCAATACGATTCTCCCAGCACAACTACTAGTCGTATAATAATCCTCCAAAGAATTGATATGATCTATAAGATAAGAGATCTCTTCATCAACATTTCCTTTCTTACTCTTATCAGGCTTATAAAGTGCATCCATATATTTTTTCTTTTCAGTTTCAAACATAATAATAAAAGAAAAATAAGGTTATTTTAACCTTTTCGATTTTTTTAGTCTTTTTTTACAATCGCTACAGTTACAGCAATTATAATTCCAACTATTATAATGTTTATCAATACAAGCAATACTATTCCTTGGGTGCTATCAAAATCAAAAATATCACTTTTCTTTGATGTTGCAAAGTTAGCATTTGGTGGAATATTCACTGTGTTACCTGAATTGATTATTATATCCTCCTCTGATGAAGAGTCCGAGTCTGAATAGTCATAATCTGAATCATCCTCTGATGATGAAGAATCTGTTTCTACACATCTTGCAATCTCAAAAGGAATTGTTTCAGTATAACTATCATCTGAGGTTCCGCCATCATAATATGATGTCACTTCAATAAGATATGAATTTGCAGGAACATCTTCAGGAATAATAAAACTTATTCTTGCAGTATAGCTATCTCCTTCATCAATCTCAATATTTTTGATATAATCTGTGAAATCCCATTCCGCATCATCAATATCCATGATTACCATTGCTTCATCAAGGTCTCTTTTACCTGTGTTTTTTATATCAACATAAAGTGTTGTTGATCTTTCACATGTAACAATTGATGGTGAAAAATATGCATCGCTTATCAAAACTTCTCTTGATGCTACATCTATATCAAGGTCGAATTCAAATATATCAACGTGTATGATTCCATCCTCATCTTCTCCTTCAACTCTTATCTCAATAGTTTCAGAACCATCATCTGCATCATCATCTATCTCAAATGTAAAACTTATTTTTTCTTCATCACTTGCATCAACGTCAATCTCATCATCTTCATCGATGTCAAGTTCGTCATTGTATACTGTTACTTCAACATCGTTTATATCAATATCTGAACTGCTAGTAAACTCGTTTTGTACTTCGAATTCAAGTGTAATAAGGCTACCTCTTTTTGCATCAATATTTTCTCCTTCGCTAACGCTTTCATCGTCATCATCAACAGTTATGTCTACTTCATCAATTTTAAGTCTTGGTTTTGGTTCAAAATTGATGTTTACAGTTATGTCTGAAGTTCCATTACTCTGTATAAGCAGGCTACCTATGGTGTGATCATCTGTAACTGTTGATTCACTATCTGGAACAGTAACTGTGAATGAGTATGTTGTTGATTCTCCAGGATTTAAGCTGGTTTGGCCAAGTGTTCCTCCTGTAGGTGTGAAGCTTGAATATATGTTGTTGGTCACGCTTATGTCTGAAACGCTTCCATTTCCATTGTTTGTAATTGTTATTGAATCAGGTATTTCTTCTCCGATAAAATCGCTTAGAGTTATTGAGCTTGCTGAAAGATCTGCATAGCTAGCAATAGAAAAAATAACCAATGTGATTATCAGCATTAATATCTTATTTTGCATTTTCATATTATCCCCCGGGAATGGTTGTTATTTTGTAGTAGTTACAGATAAACTTTTTATATTTAAATATTGTTATACTGGAAACTATATATCGGACTTGAATTAAATCTTATTTCAAGTCGGTAAAATTAAGAATATTTTTTTAATATATAAACATTTTATTTAATCAGTGATTTTCTGATAAATAATATTCCTATGAGAATAAAACATTCAATACAATATATAAAAGAACCTTTAATTCTCAAATATATAAAAACTCGAATTAAAGAGGGGGTAAAAAATGAAAGGAAAATATTTATTCACAAGCGAAAGCGTGACAGAAGGACACCCAGACAAGATTTGCGATATGATCTCAGACGGAGTACTTGACGAATGTTTAAGGCAAGATCCAGAATCAAGAGTTGCGTGTGAAACAGCAACAAAGACTGGAATGGTTCTTCTAGCAGGAGAAATCACAACAAAAGGTTATGTTGATTTCCCAAAGATAGCACGTGAAACATTAAAATTTATAGGTTATACAAAACCAAGCCATGGAATCGACTATGACTCATGTGCAGTTCTATCTCATATTGAAGAACAATCACCAGATATTGCTCAAGGAGTAAACGAAGCAGCAGCAGAAGGAAAAGACACAGAAGAGCAAGGCGCAGGGGATCAGGGAATGATGTTTGGATATGCAACAAACGAAACACCCGAACTTATGCCTCTCCCAATAAGTCTTGCACATAAACTAACCGAAAAATTAGCTGAAATAAGAAAAACTGGAGTTCTCCCATACCTTGGCCCAGATGGAAAAAGCCAAGTAACAGTTGAATATGATCAAGGAAAACCTCAAAAAGTAACAACAGTAGTAATCTCAAATCAGCATGATGAAGGAATCAAACATGAACAGATAAAAAAAGATATTATAGAAAATGTCATAAAACCTGTTTGTGGGAAATGGTTAAGTGAAGATTGTGTATATCACGTCAACCCTACAGGAACTTTTGTAAAAGGTGGTCCATATGCAGACGCAGGACTTACAGGGCGAAAGATAATAGTGGACACTTATGGTGGGATGGGTAGACACGGAGGGGGAGCATTCTCAGGAAAAGATCCATCAAAAGTTGACCGAAGCGCAGCATATGCAGCAAGATATATAGCAAAAAACATTGTCGCAGCTGGATTCGCAGATAAATGCGAAGTACAACTTGCATATGCTATAGGATATCCAGAACCAGTAAGCATCAATGTAAACACTTTTGATACAGGAAAAGTCAGTGAAGATAAGCTTATTGAAGTCATACCGAAAGTATTTCCAGTAAAACCAGCAGCACTTATAAGTCATTTAAAGCTTAAAAGACCAATCTATCAAAAAACTGCTGCTTATGGCCATTTTGGACGTGAAGATCCAGACTTCACATGGGAAGCAAAAGATAAGGTAGAAGAGCTAAAAGCTGCATTGGAATAAATATTTATTATTTTATTTTTTTTATTTTTTTTATCTTATTTTTTTAGATAGTTTTTTAATTAAATATTAATTTTCAGCTTCTATGGTTACAGTAATACTTGTTGAACCACAAAATTCAGGAAACATCGGAGCCGTAGCTCGTGCAATGAATAATTTTGGTTTTGGTAATCTTATTCTTGTAAATCCCAAAGCAGATCATTTAAATAAAGAAGCCCTTGACAGAAGTTGCCATGCAAAAAATGTACTAAAAGAAGCTAAAGTTGAAAAAAAATTGGATTTCATAAAAGATTTTGAACTTTCAATCGCGACGACAGGAGTTATAGGTACAAACTACAATATCCTTAGAACAAGCATAAGCTCTGTAGATATAGCAAAAAGATTGAAGGAATCTAAAAAGAAAAATGTTGCATTTATTTTTGGTAGAGAAGACCATGGATTGAAAAATGAAGAGCTAGAATTGACTGATATTGTTGTAACCATACCTACAAATAAAGAAAATCCTGCTTTAAACTTAAGCCATGCGGTAAGCATAGTAAGTTATGAAGCAAGCAAGGTATTTCAAAAAGATGATATAATAAGCCATTTCACTGAGCCTACAGGAAAAGAGAAGGAAGTGCTTGATAAGACAATAAATGATGCCCTTAATAATCTAGAGTTTACAACAGATACTAAAAGAAACACTGCATATAAAGCATTGAAAAGGGTAATATTGAAAGCAGCACCAAGTAAACGAGAATTAATTGCATTGATAGGTCTTTTCAAGAAGGTAAAATAATTAGCTTTCTTTTTTCTTTCACTAAAAATTTTCAACTTTTGTGCACAAGAGATTCTTTGTCTCTTCGTGTATCAAAGAATTCTTTTATTTCATTGAGTATTCTAGCGTTTGCTTGAGGACCAAGAACATAAATATATTTTTCAGCAGTTTGACCCCAACTAAATTCACCCTTTTCAATCTTTATCTCTTTAAGGATGAATTCATTATTATTGACTCCACGTTTAAGGTTATAATATATGCTTTCCTGGGTTACAGGATCAAAAAGCTCATTATAGATTTTATGGATCTCATACCCATAACCTTCACCCATAAAATAAAGTATCTCAATAATATTTTGTCTGATTGGACTGCCTTTTGGTCTACCTGGTTTTCTTTTCATAACAAAAGCATTATTAATATGATTTAAAAACTTAATCCTATGAAAAAATTATTTTTGCTTTCAAAAGAGAACCTTGATCTTTCAAAAGATGAAGTACTGAATCTCTACAAACCAAAAAAACATATGATTATTGAAGATATATTGATATTTGAAACCACGCTTAATTTTTCTAATAGGCTATCTTTAACAAAAAAAGTATATCAAGTTCTGGAACAAGAAATCGAGTGGGATAAAATAATAATATCTCCATTTAAGGTGACAGGAAAAAAAGAAGATGAAAAAAAGTATGCGAAAATCATTTGGAACATGGTAAATAATCCTTCTGTGGATCTAAAAAATCCAAAAACAGAAATCGAAATAATAAAAAAAGGAGATGAAACCTTTATTTGTAAGCTTGAAACTAAAATATCAACAGATTGGAAGAAAAGGCTTCCACATTTAAAACCTGAAATGTCTCCGACAAGTTTAAACCCTAGAATAGCTATGGCGATGATAAATTTGACAGGGAAGATCGATGGAAAATTGTGTGACCCTTTTTGTGGAACCGGAGGAATCCTTGTAGAAGCAGGTCTCATGAATTATGATATTATCGGATTTGATATAGATGAAATAACCTTAAAAAAAGCAAAGGTAAATCTTCATTATTACAATATAAAAAAATATGATCTATCAAAAAAAGACGCATTGAAAAATGGTGATAAGTTTGATGTTGTAGTAACCGATCTGCCTTATGGGAAAAATACGAAAATAACTGAAAACTTAAAATCATTGTACAAAAATTTTTTTGAAAAATATTATGATCTTTGTGATGTCATGGTTGTAGGTATACCTTCTTATATGGATAAAAAAATACTTTTTGGCAACTGGAAAATAGAAACCAGATATGAGATATATCTTCATAGTACTCTTAGTAAAAATATAATAGTATTAAAAAAATAATCAGAAATCTTCTTCTTTTTTCTTTTCATTATCTGAATTATCAAAGATGAAATCTCCATCATCTTCAACTTCTATTCTACTAAAAAAATCATCATCACTTTCAGTTTTTTCATCAGCATCTTTTTCTATACTCAACTCTTCACCAGCAGTTTCAAATAGATTAGATTCTTCATTTATTCCATTATCAAATATGTTTTTTTCAGGGTAATCTAATAATTCTTCTTTTTCATTATTTGAATTATCAAAGATGAAATTGTTTTTATTATCATCCTCATTTAGATTTTCAAAAAAGTCATTATCACCCTCTATTACTTCTTCATTATCTTTTTCTTTAGAAAATAAGATATTCTCCTTTTTAGGTTCATCAGCATCTTCTTCTTCAACCTTCGAAACTTCAGGTATCCCTATATTCTTATAGTCATCAACCAAATTCTCTTTATCAGTTTCAACATGTTCAATCTCTTCATCAAATATTTTTTCAATCTCTTGCTCTTCAGCAATTATCTTCTCATTATCATTATCATCTATAAAATTATAACCGAATTCACTATCTTTAGATTCATCTTCAATATTTTCTATATTTTCTTCATAAATATCAACAATATCATCCTCATTTTCATCTGATTGGAGTTCATCAATATTTGAGATATATACATCTGAATCATCATCTTTTTCAATAATTACTTCTTCTTCAATGATTGGAACAACTTCATCTGATTCTAGATCATCAAGAGTTAAAATCTCTTCAATAGTATCCTCTTCATCTCGTTTTTCCTCTACAAATATTTCTTCAGGATATTCTTTGATATCTTCTTCGATCTCAAACCCTATATCCTTACTATCATTAGGTTCAATATCAACAATCTCTATAGTTTCGGTTACATTAATATCTTCAATTCTATTCTCAGGTATTATAACTTTATCTTCATCAATATTTTGAGGTTCTTTTAACATGATTTCTTGGGGTTTGATATCAAACAAGATTAATGTGTTTTTCAAAAAACCAAATTCTAAAATAACTTCTCTATCAAATATTCTTTTTAGTTTCCTTGTTGTTTGAGCAACTTCTTTTATCATGCTTTCACTTAATTTCTGCATTGCAGCATTCTCATCAAGAGAATATTTTACAGTCTTATCACTTTCAAGATCCTTCTCATAAGCATAATCCTGTTTAGCGATTTTTGAACCAATAATCTCATAGTCCTTATCAATGATGTATTCATCGAAAGATAATTTTCTATCATCCTTACCTATACCAAGACCAAACATAGCTTTTATAACACATTCATTTGAAACATTAATATTGGGATTATATGAATAAGATATTCCGCTTCTTTGGACGCCAATCATCTTCTGGATGATCACAGGATTTATCCCATTTTCAATAAGGTCTTCATTCTCATCCTTTCTTTTGATAATCTTTTGACTAGTATAATTTGATGCAAAAATTATTTTTATGTTATTCAGAAGGTTATCCATCCCTTTTATGTTAAGCTGATAAATACTATCATTATCAGAATAAACACCATTTCTTATACATACTAATGGTAAAGAATCATTTTTTAGAAAATCTTTAGCACCATGAATAGAAGTATGCGACAAACTTTCATAAAATTCAGAAATATCTTCTTTTATATCACTTGGAAAATTACCACTTATTATCGCTTTTTGAATAGCATTTACAATAGGGATTATATTCTCATTATCAACCATAAGATTATCAAGATACCTTCCTATTAAACTAATCAAACCATTATGATCAAGAAATCTTCTCATAATCTCATCATTAAGCACAAAACCATTAGGGATATTAGCATACTTTCTTGCACTAGCAAGATTATATGCTTTTTCACCAAAAACTTCTTTCAAGTTTTCATCAATCTTATCAAACTGAATTATAGATCCCATATCAATACCTTCTATTTGAGCCAAGCACTTTGATCTTGGCCTCAACAACTTTTTCAATCTCATCCATAGCAGGTTTCATTATCTTTCTAGGATCAAAATCTTCATTATTCTTTTTTATGAAATTTCTCAGTCCATAAGTGAAAGCAAGCCTCAAATCAGTATCTATATTAACTTTGGTTATACCAGCTTTTACAGCCTTTCTTATTTCTTGATCTGACACTCCTTTAGCCTTACCAATATTCAATCCTGTGCCTAAAAGCTTTTTTTTCAATTCTTCAGGCACCCCACTAGCACCATGAAGAACAAGAGGGGTTTTAACTTTTTTTTCGATCTCTTTCAATCTTTTTATATCAAGTTTTGATTCACCACTGAACTTATATGCTCCGTGGCTAGTACCAATAGCAATAGCAAGAGTATCAACTCCTGTTTTAAGAGTAAACTCTTTTGCTTGATCGGGATCAGTATATATATGATTTTTAGACTTTATGTTTTCTTCAATTCCTGCTAAGACACCAAGCTCTCCTTCAACACTGATACCTTTTTTGTGAGCCAAATTAACAACTTTTTTTGTGTTTTTTACATTATCCTTAAATTCCATATGAGACCCATCAAACATCACACTTGAATAACCAAGTTTTATACATTTTCTAATCACATCAAAATCCTGTCCATGATCAAGATGCAATGATAAAGGAATCCTATTTTCATCTTCAGCATTTTTTGCAAGAGATATAAGATTTTTCATTCCAGCATATTTTATAGCACCTTCGCTAGTCTGTAAAATTACAGGGCTTTTCATTTTCGAGGCAGTATTAATCACTGCTTTAGTGATCTCAAGATTATTGATATTGAATGCTGGAACAGCATACCCTTTAGCTTTAGCATTTTTTTGCAAGAATAAGTTAGTCTTTAACATACAGAATCAACAAATTCAAAGATTTATATAATTAACTATAATTAGGATGAAATGGAAAGAATGAATGCAATAAAAAGCATAGATGCAAGAAACATTCTAAAAACATAGCTAAGATTCTCACTGAGTCTTATCTTTTCATCATCAAGGTTCACTTCTTTTTTTGGCTCCTTATTGCAAAGAGTCATATCATACTGCATCATTAATTAAATCACCTAATGTTAAATATTGGGTTTTTAGTTCTACTATATAAAATTTATGAGCCATGTTAAAATAACTTTTTATCTAATCAATTCTTTTTTTGTTAATAATCCTTTTTTTGCTCCGATATTCATTATAACTGAAGCACTATTCTTCAATGCCATATTGATTGAAGTTTTGATGTCTTTACTCATTATCAATCCACTAACAAGTGTGGATCCAAAAGAATCTCCTGCGCCGGTAGTTTCTTTACTTTTCACTTTTTTTGGAAGGATCTCCAAATAATTATCCTCATAAAGAACACCTATTTTATCTTTACCATCAGTTATTATAATATTTTTAGGGCCAAGTTTCTTAAGCTCTTTTGTAAGTTCTTTTTTTGAGTCATTCCCACAGATCATCTTAGCTTCTTCAAGGTTAAGGATCAATAGATCAGTATTTTTCAAGATTTTTGAAAGATATCTTTTTCCTTTGCTTGCAATATAGCTGCTAGGATTAAATGCGACACTTATATTATTTTTATTAGCATATTCGCTTATCTTTTCTAACTGCTTGAAACCTTTATCCACCATTGCACAAAGGTAGAACCATTTAGTTTTCAATCTTGATTTTGGAATCTTATCAAAATCAAACTTTTGACTAGCTCCCTTATGAACAAGTATTGTTCTATCCTCATCAAATGAATCAAGAATTATACTATAATTTGTCAGGTCGTTTGTTCTTGTACCCAAAAAATCAACTTTTTCTTTTTTCAAAAGAGATATTACTTGATCTCCATTAGTGTCTTTTCCAACATTTCCAAGATATCCAGTCTTTAACCCTAATCTCGAAGCAGCAACAGCAGTATTTGTCCCACCGCCTCCAACATGGAATTCAAGGTCTTTCATCAATATCTTAGTGCCAAGAGGGTAAGCTATAAGTTTTTCATCACCGCTTCTCGAATGAATCTCTATAGTCTCATTATCTGTTTTTGCAAACACATCAAAAGTTGCACTTCCAACAGTTATTAAATCATAAGCCATAATGAGATATTTGATTCATGCTTTTAAATAATTAACTGATTCACTGGACAATCCTTAATATTATATATTATAATATTACTAACTATTTTCTCACTGGACATTCTCAAATCACTCTTTTAAACTAATATGTTCTAATATTTTATAGAGGTGATATGTTTGAAGATAATAAAGATTGCAAACAGATATCTAGAAGAAAAACAATACATAAGAGAAGTCTTATGGCTAAAATATGATGTGAAAAGAAGATTGCTTGACTTATTAGACCAAGAGTTCATAATATTGAAAGATGTAGAAAAAAGTTTTGATCATTTAGCATTAAGATTATATAATGAAAATTTAAATCTAAATCTGGAATTTGAATTTAAATCACAAGCAAATATTTTATAAATGATTGGACCTAAACAAGTATAATGGAACTTTTTGCAAAAAAGAAGTCAAAATTGGCATATGCTGAACGATTTAAAACTCAAAAATGGTTGATACTCTTATCTGTACTAATTGGCTTATTTACAGTTATTCTCCTATATACAAATAAAGGATTAATAACTATTTTTCAGAACTTTATATATACATCATTGATATTGTTTTCAGCATATCTGGGTATAAGTTTGTTGATTCAGTTATTTCTTGTGTTGAGGTGGAAGATAATAATTTCTGCTCATGGTCAAAAAATACCATTTACAAAACTATGGGTTTATAGGACGATAGGTTATAGTCTGAATTATTTCACTCCGACAGCGCACGTTGGAGGTGAACCTATAAGGGCATTGATGTTAAAACGTTATGATATGCCTTTTCCAAAAGGAATATCAACAGTATTGATTGATAAAAGTATGGAGATGGGTATGAACTCCTTTTTTGCAGTTACTGGAAGCTTAATATTGCTTTTAACAACTATACATAATAAGTTTTTATTTTTCATAATATCCTTATTGCTATTTTTGATAGTTACAGCATATTATCTGATGATAAAGAAAGGAGTTTTTTTGAACATATTTTTTGATAGGATAAAAGATTTGAAATATTTGAAGAACTATGTAAGGGAGCTTAAAACTATAAGAGATAACATATATAATTTCTATAATAAGCATACATTTGAATTTAAGGTATCTGTGATTATAAGTGCGATACTTTGGTTGCTCATGTTTGCAGAATTTAAGGTAGCTCTTCTAATGTTAGGGTATGATGCAGGTTTTTATGAACTTTTCCTTATAATAACTGTTGTAGGTCTTGCATATCTTATTCCTATCCCTGCAGCCCTTGGAGTTTTAGAGATATCACAAGCAAGCATATTTAATTTTTTAAAGATAGATGTAGGAAAAGCTTACGCATTAAGTTTCCTTATAAGATCTAGGGACGTAACGATAGGCCTAATCGGGATGATATTTTTATTCTATAAAAGTTTCAAGTTCAAGACACTTTTTGAAAATAAGAGAAATTTTTTCAAGATAAAATTATAATTTAATAATTTTTTTTACGTGTAATAACAATGTCTGAAACTTCCATAACTTTAGGAAGATTGATCAATTGGATTATCAATTTTGCTAATTCCCTAGGATCCATATAACCTTCTTTTACTATACCTCCTCTAAGATTAGAATTGAATCCTCCAGGATGAAAACCAATAACTCTGACCTTTTCTTCTTTCAGTTCTGCTTGCAAGGATTTGATGTAACCATCAAGTGCATGTTTTGTGGCACAGTATATTCCATGTTCATCATACCCTTGTTTTGCAGCAGTAGAACCAACTATTATTATGTCTGCTCCATTTTTCTTAATCAGATCTAATAAACCATCAATGATCTTTATTGCACCAGTAACATTTATCTTAAAAAGATTATCAATATCAAAATTTGTTTGACCTATTTTTGCTAAAGGCATTATACCAGAATTAAGAATTATCACATCAAATTTATCATGTTCTTTTTTGATTTTTTCAATTACATCACCAATCATTGTATCTAAGCTAAGATCACATTTAATGTCATTAAAAGGTGAATCTTTTCTAGAAATATTAATAACCTCAAAAGAATCATTTTTTAGTAAATTCCCAATTTCTAATCCTAATCCACTTGAGGCTCCTGTGATTATAGCTTTTTTCATAAGAAATCCTCTTTTAGTTTAAGCTTATAACCTGTGTATTGTATTATCATATCACATAATGTTATTATTATTGCAGCGATCAAATAAGACAAGATGCTGATATCTATAAAGAATGCAAAAAATATGAAATTAGTGATCACGAAATCTAATTGATCAAAAGGAACCCAAGGCTTCCCAGGTTTTTTCCCAAGCTGTCTTTTGAAAAAGCTTTCAATAGCATCACCCAATATAGTGACTAGTCCTATAACAGCACCAAACCAAACACTATAAAGGCTGTAATCTATCAATGAAAAGCTTACAAATCCTTCTAGAAAAAAGATCTTTTGGATGTAAAAGACTAACATTGCTAGAATCATTCCAAAAAAAAGACCTCTAAAAGTCTTATTTTTACCAAATATTCTTTTCTTTCTGATCTTTTTACCAAAATCAATAGGGTAATTCAAGAAATCCAATCTTTTGAAAAATACTGGAGCCATATTTGCAAAATAAGCAGGGATAAGCAGATACAAAAGACCTAATATTTCATCAATCAAATTAATTCACCAATGTTTTATCTTCAGCTTACTAACCATAGTGGCTGATAATACTATCAATAAGACTTCTATTAGATAAATGTTTGGGTAGAATATTATAACTAAAGGAAATACTATTCCATTGATTGTTATAGGAGTTCCTTCAAAATATTTTGTAGGTTTTGAGTCTTTTTTCATATTGAATCTTGCGAGACGGTATATTCCTGCACAAACAAAAAACAATAATACAATATCTAAATATGTGCTTTGAAATCTAATATGTAAAAGAACTGCAATACTAACACCAAAAGTTATTGCATCAGCAAAACTGTCAAGTTGAGCACCAAGCTCGCTTTCCTCTTTTCTCATCCTAGCAACCTTACCATCAATATAATCAAAGAAAACTCCAACCAATATAGAAATCGCTGCGAGTGTAAAACTGTTATTTATAGAAAAATATATGCTAAGTAGTCCAGATATTAGGTTTCCATAAGTGAAATAATCAGCAAGTTTTAATCTCATTTCAATTCACCAAGTATTGTTTCTCCAGCCTTTACCTTTTCACCTTTCTTAACAAGAACATTTACATTTTTTGTAATTATTATGCTAACCTGGCTTCCAAGATTGATGAGTCCATAAACATCCCCTTTCTTGACATTGTCATTTGACTGTACAAAAGTTTCTATTCTTCTAGCAAGAAAACCAGCGATTTGGATAACTTTGATCTTAAGATCTTTATTCTCAATTATCGTTTCAGTTTTCTCATTAACAAGACCTGCATTGATGGTGTTAACTGCTAAAAGCTTTCCAGGTTTATGGATAACGCTTTTGATCTTTCCAGAAATAGGAGCTCTGTTGTAATGAACATTAAATGGGCTCATGAAAATGCTAATCATGAAACCTTCATCTGCAATATCTTTTGTAAGTGTTCTAATTTGACCAAAAATTCTTTTATTGCCCTTATTGAAAACAATTTCTTTCTTATTGAAAGGGATTACATCTATAACTTTTCCATCAGCAGGACATATTAAATTATTTCCTTTAGGGATGACTCTTTTAGGATTTCTTAAGAACCAAAGCTTCCAAAATGCAAAGAAAATAAGAGGTAAAGAAACAACTGTAACTATTATTGAAACTATTAAATTATTCATTTTTACATTAATTTCCTTAATATTTCGCTTATCTTTTTACCTTCAGCTTTACCTTTAAGTCGCTTCATAGCTTCACCCATTAAAGCACCCATGGGAGCTCCTTTATTAGAAGCAATAACCTCTTTTATAACTTTAGATATGTCATCATCACTCATCATTGCATAATTATTGAAATCAATCTTTTTCCCAGACCCGATATCTAAAAGTATATCAGTTATGCTATCTTTTGGAATGACGCCTTCCTCAACCTTTAGGAATAATTCATCAATATGGCTAAATATATCTAGATTCAGCTTATATCTAGTCTTTAATAATTTAGGTGTGTTTATCAAATTGTCTGCAATATAACTTGGTGTAAGATCCTTAAATCTTTTAGTATAATCATCAAAGTCAATACTTTGTTTTGCAAGCTGGCTTGCTAGATCCTTGCTAATCTTGTAATCCTTTTCAAATCTTAATATCTTATCAGATATAAGTTCAGGAAGCTTGATATCTTTCACATTAGGTTTTATGGGCACGCAATCAGTTTCAGGATACATTCTCGCAGCGCCAGGCATGGGTCTCATATAACTTGTTGTACCATCCTCATTTGCTTTCCTGACCTCTTTAGTCAAAATATTCTTAAACCTGTCCTTAACAGACTTCAAAGCTCTTTTAGAAACTTCCTCATTATCTCCTATTATTATGAATGCATCATCTTTTTTGCAAACAAGCTTTTTCTTTATGCTTTCAACCTCTTTTTCAGTGATGCCATATTTTGGAAGTTCATCGCTATGGAAAAGTCCTTTAACTCCAGCATGGCCTTTTGCATAATCCGAAAGTTCAGAACCTAATCTTTTTCCTGGACTTATATGCTCGCCAAGTTTCCCATTGAATCCTTCAATCTTTATTGCAAGAACAACACCTTTGTTATCAAGTGCGGATCTTATCACTTTAGATTCACATTTTTCCAATGTTTTACTTACATCAATTAGATCACTTGTTTTTGGAGTCTTGAAATTGATACAATATTTTTGCCTAATAATCTCATTATCTATTAAGGTAGGTATCATCTTTAAATCTTGAGCACCTTTTATCTCAACCCTAAGACCACCTTTGATACTTACATTTACATCTTGCCTGATCGTTCCAAGGCCTCTTTTAACTTTCCCAGTACTTCTAAGGATCATTCCAATCATTGAAGCAACTTCTTTTGCTTCTTCGGGATGATTTATGTCGGGATCTGTTGCTAATTCGATTAAAGGAATTCCAAGCCTACTTAAATTATAAACATCATAATTTTTATTTCTTGAAACTATTTTAGCACTATCTTCTTCTATACAAATAGTTGGAACTCCAATTCTTTTATTATTAACAGTTAAGTAACCATATTGACCAACAAGGCTAGTTCTTTGAAATCCACTAGTGTTACTTCCATCAACAACGGTTTTTCTCATAACCTGAATTTCATCAACTATTTCTGCATTAATCATTTTACTAACTTGTAAAACAACCTCTAACGCATTTTTATTCATAGTTTCAGGGGGTTGTTCATCAAACTCGATTAAGCAAGTTGAATCAGTGTAACCTTGATAATCATAAAATTTATCTCTATTAGCTGCTGCAAGAGCTGCTTTATCAATATGTCCATCTTCTCCAATAACTGCTTTTAATCTACGTCTGACTTCAACGTCTGGTTTATCATCACGAATAATGCTTGGACAGTTACAAAATAATTTATTAGTGTCAAGTTGCTGGTGGATTTCTAAACCACAAATAAGGCCAATTTTTTCATAATCTATTTCTTGTTTCTTACTCATTTAATCCACCTAATTTAGAAATTCATCCTCACTAATCTTGTCATTATATTCATATGCATAATTAGTTTCAAACATCTCTTTAATTTCATTTTCATCATTTGTTTGTCCAAGGATCCAACCAAGTTTAACAAGGCTAGTTTCAGGACTCATATCTTTAGCAAAAATAAGATTTAATGCAACACTTAATTTTCTAAGATTTGCATAAACAAATTCATTAGTTGAACCATAAAGAGTTTGACTTGCAACAACAATTGTTAATCCTTTTTTCTTAGCTTTTTCTAAAGCTGTAATCAAATTATTTTTACCCTCGCTTGGAACATGTCCTAGGGCTGTTGCGCTAATAACTAAACCTTTGTAACCTTCTTTAACATAGAAATCAACAATTTTAGGATCAATTAATGGTTGGATGTATAAAAGTCCAACTTTTTCCTCAAAAGAAATACTAGTTTTTGTTTTATTTTTTAAATCTTTTTTAGTAAAATCCTTATCTAAAATATTAATTTTATCTGTGTAAATTTCAGCAACAGGGCTTGAATTAATAGGTCTAAATGCATCTCTTCTACTAGTATGCATCTTTCTAACTTTAGTTCCTCTAATAAGTTGACAAAAATCATCACTACTATTTGCATGCATACAAACAAAAACTCCTGCTCCTTCAAAATTAGCAGCGGCATTAGTAGCACATGCTAAGTTCATAAATGCATCACTGCTTCCTCTATCAATGCTACGTTGAGCAGCTGTTAAAATAATGGGTTTTTTAACATCTTTGAAATAAAAACTTAAAATCGCTGAAGTATAATGAAGTGTGTCTGTTCCTTGACTAAGAACAATCCCCTCTGCTGTTTCTAATTCTTTTTCAATTGACTTAGCAATTGTTTTCCAATCTGATTCATTCATATCTTCGCTCATAACATTAAGGCATTTCACTGCTTTAACATTTGCTATATCTTGAATCTCTGGAATCATATCCATAAAATCTTCTGCAGTGTAATCAGCTACTGTTCCACCAGTCTTATAATCAATTTTACTACTGATCGTACCACCAGCACTAATAATTGAAACTGTTGGCAAACCTTTTTTGTGACTGATAGTCTTATTTTTTATAGTTTTAGCTTTATATTTTTCTAATACTTCAACTTTTTTGATTTTTTTCTTATCAATACCTATATTATACCCATTTTCAAGTTTCAATACTAGGATGTTTTCATCAAGAATTTCGGGTCTTGGGAGGCTTGTTCCTACAATCTCCTTTGAATCAGTAAGAACCTTTATTTTATCACCATAATCATATTGCTTTGACATAGTTCAAATAAATAAAGATTTATTTATAAAATTTGCCTTCTGTAAATTTTATGCCTAGAGTCCTATTAGACTCTTTTTGTATAAAACTTACGTAAGCAACTTTACAAATTTAGACTGACTTACAGTTAGTATAAAGTTTGCATACAAATTTTCATACTTAATTTCTTTTTTCGTTAGAATTCGGAGCTGGCATAGATCTATCTTTTTTTGAGAAAATTTTCAATATTCTGTCAACATGAACAAGTCTTACAGATTCAAGTGCTTTTAATAATTTAATACTTTTAAAAATTTTTAAAGTTTTTAATATTTTAAAAAATCTAATGAATTTTGCAAGTCTAAAAGCTTGCCCTAAAGGAATTGTAGCAATAATATCAAGCCAATTTTTTTTTAAAAAATCTTTATAATTTTTACTTCTTCGATAAAGTATAATTAAATCACTAAGAAATATTCCAAAAATTACTCCTTCAAACCATAAAATATATCCTTCATAATGTGTTAAATCAACAAAGAATTCTAATATTAATAAAGTTATAACAAGAACTACTGAGATTAAGATTAAAGTTTCCCAAATTACTTTTTTTCGTTCATACATAACATTAATTGAATATGATTCATATAAAAATCTTATGAAAAATTTTATGCAGCTTCTTGTTTTTTAATTATCCATTCAAGACCTTCTTTAGGTTCTAAATTAAGCAATTTTATGTTACTCTTTATCTTTTGATACAGATAACATCTATTTTGTGGGTTTTCACTTTCACAAGCACCACACCCAACATTCTTTAGATTATTATCATAAGCTGTACTATACAAGCTAAATAAACAAACTCCCATAGAATCTAAATAATCATTCGCCTCATACATTAAAATACCACCTCTAATTGTTTAATTTATTTAGAGGTATAAAAATCTTTTCAAAAACCAGTAGGGACATCGATGAATTCAGTCTTTACCTTGAACTTCTTTTCAAGAACAGGCATAAGTGCTTTGACACCAAAAACTTCAGTATTATAATGTCCTGCAAGAACAAGATTGATATTTCCTTCCTTACTTTCATGATATTTATTATGTGGTGCTTCGCCAACAATCAATACATCATAATCATTTCTTATCGCTTCATTGAGTGAACTGCTTCCACCACCTGAGACTATCGCAACTTTTTTGATATCATCCTTTCCATGGCCAACTATCCTGATTATAGTATCAAGCTTATTCTCAACAAGCTTTGCAAACTTATCAATACTTAACTTTTTTTCCAGTTCTCCTCCATAACCAATAGGAATGCCATGATAATCACCAAATTTCTTGAGCTTTTTCAAACCTAATAATTTGCCCATAGTTATATTATTACCATACTTGCTATGCGCGTCAAGAGGAAGATGGCAACCATAAAGCCCTATATCATTTTTTATGAGATAACTAAGCCGACTATAATTCATATTTGTGATATGCTTCAATGAATCATTCCAACTAATACCATGGTGAACAATAACTAGATCGCAAGATTTCTCTTTTGCTTTCTCAAATACTTCCAAGCAACCATCGACTGCAAAACCTATTTTTTTTATAGGTTTTTTTGTTTCAACTTGTAATCCATTATTTGAAGAATCTTCAAAACTCTTTATATCCAATTCACCATCAAGGTAGTCAACAATATCTTTTAGCTTAACCATGTAGGATGATAAGAGATTCTTATTTATAAAATTATCATATATCTTTAAATAGATGTATTTACTTTAAAATAATTATGAAAAAAGCTAGTTATGGTGGAGTATTGCTTGAACGGATAGTAAATAACGAGCTCTTTGAAGTAGAAGGAAACGCAGATGCTGTTTTTGAAGCATATATTTCTTCTGCTAGGAATTCCTATAAAAGAAACAGGTCCTTAACTGAAGGTGAATTAGGAACTGTCCTTAAAGAAGTTGAGATTATGATAAATCAAGGAGATAAATATGGTGTTGATATCTCAAAAATATGTGATTATGTTTCGTTAAAAGGACAAATTGATGTTTTAAGAAATTCTCTTACTGACAAAAAACAGATAATATATAATGGGGTATTGATGGATTATAGTTTTAATCCAATAGAACAATAAAATAAAAAAATAATTTTAGCCATAATAACTTGGCTTTTGATCTTTCATCTCTTTTCCTTTAGCGCTACTAAATTGTTTTTGAAGTTCTTCATATGCTTTTTCAACATCATCTGACACGCTTGGAGCAACTTTTTCTATAGCTTTTTCGAAATATTCCATAGTAACTTCTTTAGCTTCCATGTTATCACGTAGTGTCAGAAGCGCTGCTTCTCTACATATCGCTTCAATATCAGCACCGACATAACCATGGGTCTTGATGGCAAGCTCTTCAATGTTCACATCTTTTGCTATCTTCATTCCTTTGGTGTGTACTTTGAATATGTCTTTTCTTGCTTTCTCATCAGGTGCAGTTACAAGAACTATCCTATCAAACCTGCCAGGTCTAAGGAGTGCTGTGTCAACAATATCTGGCCTATTTGTTGCAGCAATTATAACAATGTCATGCAATGCTTCCAAACCATCAATTTCAGTCAATAATTGATTCACAACTCTTTCAGTAACATTCGAATCGCTACTGCTTCCTCTTCTTGGTGCAATACTATCAATTTCATCAAAGAATATGATTGTTGGACTAGCTTGTCTAGCTTTCTTGAATATTTCCCTTACTGCTTTTTCAGATTCACCAACCCATTTACTAAGCATCTCAGGTCCTTTAACGCTTATGAAATTAGCTTCGCTTTCATTTGCTACAGCTTTTGCTAGAAGAGTCTTACCTGTTCCAGGTGGTCCATAAAGAAGTATACCTTTTGGTGGTTTTACACCAAGCCTATTAAAAACTTCAGGGTTCTTGAAAGGCCATTCAACACTTTCAACAAGTTCTTGCTTTGCTTTTTCAAGTCCTCCAATATCTTTCCATTTTATATTAGGAACTTCAATCAATACTTCTCTTAAAGCACTAGGTCTAACAACTTTTAGTGATTCTATGAAATCTTTTTGAGTTATTTTTATCTTATCCAGAACTTCTTTAGGAAGTGGTTTATCACTATCCTCATTCAATTTCAGGTCTGGTTGTATACGTCTAAGAAGTATCATAGCAGCTTCCTTACTTAAAGCACTTAAATCTGCACCTACAAAACCATGGGTTATGCTAGCTATACCATTTAGATTGACAATGTTAGGATTAGATGTCATGTTATCAATAATTTTTTTTATTTCAATCATATCAAAATCTTTAGCTACATCATTTTTTTCAGGATGGTCTTTTAAGTATTTATTTATGCTTGATTCAAGATCTTTTTGAGTAAATTTTTGCTTATCCTTATATAGATTTATTGTGTATTTCAAGAAATCTTTGATATCTTCATTTACTTTTTTATCCATTTCATTAAGACTATCATAAGGTGTGTATATTGGCATGTTTCTGGTGTGGATTTTAAGTATGCTTTCTCTTCCTTCTTTACTAGGAACGCCTATCTCTATTTCTCTATCGAACCTTCCAGGTCTTCTTAGTGCTGGGTCGAGTGAGTTTGGTATGTTTGTTGCAGCCATAACAACAACTCTTCCTCTGGATTTTAGTCCATCCATAATCGCAAGAAGCTGTGCCACAACCCTTCTTTCAACCTCTCCCTTGCTTTCTTCTCTTTTTGATGCGATAGCATCAATCTCATCTATGAATATGATGCTTGGAGCGTTCTTTTCAGCCTCTTCAAACTTTTTTCTCAAATTCTCTTCTGATTGACCATAATATTTACTCATGATTTCTGGCCCGTTAATAAGAATAAAATTACTGTTAGTTTCATTAGCTACAGCTTTTGCAAGTAGGGTTTTTCCAGTTCCAGGAGGTCCATGTAGTAATACTCCTTTTGGTGCGTCAATCCCAAGCCTTTCAAAAACTTCAGGTCTTTTAAGAGGAAGCTCAACCATTTCTCTAACTTTTTTTACTTCTTCTTCCAAGCCACCTATATCTTCATAGGTAACTTCCATAACTTTCTGCTCTTTTAGCTCTACAGCTTCAGGGTTGAATATCATCTCAGTATTCTGTGTTATCATAACAGGTTCATCAGGCTTAACATCAACAACAATAAATTTTAGGTCACCAAGACCAAAACTCATCAAGCTTTCATCAAGCATATTGAAAACATCATCAAACATAGGGTTGTCAAAATTTTGCCTTCTTCTTTTCGTTCCGCCAAGACTTATTAGATCCTCTTTACATACGGGTCTTCCAATCAAAGCTTGCTTGAATATGTCGGGTGACGCTTTTATCATGATGCCTTTTTTAGCAGGGGCAATAGTAATCTTTTTTGCTTCTTTAACAGTTATTGGTTTTACTCTTACAAATTCGCCGATACCTGTTTTTGCATTACGTCTGATAAGACCATCCATTCTAACAATGTTTAGTCCCATATCTCCAGGGTATGCTCTGTCAACAATTGCAACAGTTGTTTTCTGCCCTATAATCTCTACTATGTCTCCAGGACGCACACCAATTTGCTGCATATAATTGATATCTATCCTTACGATTCCTTTATACAGGTCATCCTGTATCGCTTCAACAACTTTTAGTTTTAATTCTTGACTCATTTCAACACCTGCTAAATGTAAATTATATGTTATAGATAAATGTTACTAAAAAAAAGAAAAAATCACCTATTTTTTAATAGTGACTTTAGGAAGTTGTATTGGCGAAGGCAGATTAACGTCTCTACTCATTATTAATGCTTGGACATTTGCCTTTGCAAGGATAGAATTCATTATAGGTTTCATCAATTCTGCATCAACCTTTTTACCGTCTTTCCATCCATTTAATAGCTTCTCACCTGCGTCTTTTTTCTCAAGAGAGATAAGATTTCCAGCGATAACTATGTTTCCCATTTCAGGTTCGAACTTTGTCTCAAATTCAAACTCGACCTTTACTGCAACATTATCTCCTGATGCAAGGTTCAATCCTGGTTCACCGATCTCTTTGATCGCTACATTGTTTTGGATCTCAATCTTGCTTGCTTTCTTTGCTTGTTTCTTCTCTGCTGAGATTTTTGTAAAATTGAATGCGATTATACTCATTTTCCCACCTTAATATTATTTAATAAAAATAGCAATTATCGCCTTTATTTAAAGTTTGTTGTTTTCAAGTCGTTGTTTTATCTCATTTATCAAAAGTTTTATAAAGAAAAAAACAAGGAATTAAAGTATGCAGATAAGAATAGATACTGATAAGGATTCTCCAGAACATATAAGGGAAATAATCAAATTTTTACAGAAGATAATAGGTGAGGATAATTCTTCAGATTCGGGATTTGTCGATATGTTCTCAGATTCAGCCTCTAGTGCATCTGTTGACTCTCATGCTGATAATAATGATATGTTTAGTATCTTTTCTGATGATAATCCTTCATCAACGATCGAACAAGCAAGTTCAGATGAAGAAAAACCTGAATTATCAGAAGAAAACAGTGATGAACCAAAAGTACAAGTCATACCCTATTAAAGATGAAGAAACAGAAGAAATCAGTAATTAAAGAGATAGAAAAAGAAGAAAAAGAGCTTGAGGAAGTAAAGGAAAACCTTGCATTTATGCGAAGCAAGCTTCTTGACAAACGACCAAGTCATTTTAGTAGGCGTGATATAATCAACGCGTTTTTTGGTGCTTTGATAATAAGCTTAACTTTTGCACTTAAAGGGGGTTTAGTCGATACAGCAATAAGCTTAAACACTTTTCATATTGAAGCAATAATTGCTTTCACATTCTTAATACTTGTAGCAGAAATATACTTTATAGGATATAGTAGGGTTGAAGATAAAAGATTAAGGCCTTTTGGACAATTCTTGACAAAAAGGCTTGTGACATTATATGTAATAAGCTTATCTATAGCATTGATACTTGTATACCTATTGAATATAAATGAAAGAGTGGGTGATTTTCATAATACTATGAAAGCAGTGGTTATAATAACTATGGCTGGCGCAATAGGTTCTGCAGTGCCAAACCTACTAAAACAATACTAATTTAAACCACTACTTTTTCTTTTTCTTTATGCGAATAAAAAAAACAGGATTTGATAGTCTAAAAACAGGGAAATTGTCAAATGGTTGTAAACAATGCGTAAAAGGAGAAAAATCAGTATTTTTCATAACAGGGCTATGTCCAAGAAGATGCACATATTGTCCAATAAGCGATGCTAAAAAGGATAAGGATGTAACCTACATCAATGAGTGGGAAATAAAAAATGAGAAAGATGTTATTTCTGAAATAAAATTATGTGGTAGTAAAGGTGTGGGGATTACTGGAGGCGATCCTTTAGTGACAATTCAAAGAACTGCTGATTACATTAAATTACTAAAAGATACTTTTGGAAAAAAATTTCATATACACTTGTACACAAGCCTTGATCTAGTAAATAAGGACTATCTAAATAAATTATATGAAGCAGGCCTTGATGAGATAAGATTCCACCCAGACTTCAATAAGGAAACCCAATGGGAAAGGCTAAAACTAGCAAGCATTTATGATTGGAAAATAGTCATTGAGATACCTGCAATACCAAAAGACCTTGAAAAGATAAAAAAATTACTTGATAAAACTAGTAAATACATTGATTACTTGAATCTTAACGAATTAGAAGTTGCAGATAATAGTTTTAGCAAAACTGGAAAAGAATATGAAACCATTGATGATGTTAGTTATGCAGTTAAAGGATCTAAAGAAACTGCTCTTGAAATAATGGAATATGCAAATAAGTTAGGTATTTCTAATGTTCATTTTTGTACAGCAAAATTGAAAGATTCTCATCAGCTTGCAAAACGTATAAAGAAAAGAGCAAAAAATGTCAAGCTAAAAACAGATAAGTTAACAAGAGAAGGAATGCTTATTCGAGGCGCAGTGTATTTCAAGGAGCTTCAACATAAAAAAGTCACAAAAAGCGATATAGAAAAAGCCAAAAAAATCTATGATTTAATGGTCTCACTTGGAGTGAAAGAAAAAAAGCTATTTTTAGATGAGGATTTTGCAAGGGTTATTACAACTCCAAAAATATTGAAGAAACATCTTGATGAACTAAAGAAAAAGAAATACAAGGCATACATAATTGAAGAGTATCCAACAAAGGATGCGTTTCCAATAGAGATTGAAGAATTGTAGCTTTTTTTAAGAAAAATTTTTTAAATAATTTAATTATAATAATCTATTATGAAAATATTAATTGCACACGCATCGCGATATGGGAATTGTGAAGAAGTTTCTAAGTATATAGCGAAAAAACTCAAAGCAGATGTAATCAATATAGAAAAAGAAAATCCTAATGTTGAGAATTATGACTTGGTTGTTTTCGGAGCTGGAATAAAGATTGGAAGGATCACTAAAAAAAGCAGAAAATTCTTAGAAAATGATTTTAAAAATATTGCAATATTTGTTACTTGTGGTGAGGCTTATAGAGATGAAAAAAAAGCAATATCTGAATATATAGATCCAATTGGGAAAAAATTTATTGCAAAAGCTGCTTTTGGTCCAGTATTTGACTTTACAAAGAATTCAAAAATGAATTTTATAGAAAAATTTATTGTTCGAAAAATCAATGAAAAGGAAGGAACACCTTTAGATTATTCAAAATATAATGACCTTAGAGATTGGAAAAAAATTGATAATTTTATTTCAAACCTTAAAAAAGTTTCAATATGATAATAAGATATTGAGTTTTGATCATTTTTAGTTATCTTTATAAATCATTAATGCATTAATATTATTATGATATTTTTTAGAACTAAAACAATCCAATTATCATTTCTCTTAGTTCTACTGCTCTTACTCTAAGTTAGCGATCAAAAGCTAACACGCACATTTTTTAAAAATAATCTATAGGAGGAAATAAAAAAATGAATTACAAAACAAAAACAAGCAAAAAACAAGAAAACAAAAAAACTATTTTCAATAATATCTTATTTCTAAATCTCTTACTCCTTCTCATCTTACTATAAGAGCACGACATTAACCAAATCTTAAAAATTGGACTTGATCAAAATCTAATTTTCTAATAAAAAATAAACTTAAATGAGGCAAATAAAAATGAATGAAACAATAGACAAAAAAGTAAAAAGTACATATCAAGATGAATTCGTAAATTCAAATATAGAAGGACAACTTCCAATAAGCTTGATCGAACAGCTAAAAATACCTGACCCTAGATATTCTAGAAATGTAACAATTTCAAAAAATTCTTTGTATCCTATTGGAAATGAAGAAAACAGAAATTATGATAAAAATAAGAATCAAAAGTATAGTTCTTTCATGATGCTAATCTAAATATATAAAAAAATATTTTTTTCTTTTTTTTGTTATATATCAATTTTGTTATAAGCCTTAAGAAGAATCTTCCAAGCATCATGAAGCTCTTTCAATTCTTCTTTCACTTCAGGAAAATGAGCAAGATCTCTAAAATCTCTATCAATCTTTCCAAAAACGTCATAATATCCTTCAACCTCTTTTTGCTTCTTAGCTATATCCAGATACATTGAATCAGTCATGTGAGACGCGGAATCAATAAAAGCTAAAACCTTAGCCTCATAAGAATCAGGCATAACATCTTTACATCTATGACTTCTAACGCAATGAAGAACTTCATCAAGCTTTGGATACTTCTCATCTTCTAAAAAGATCCTAGCCTTTTTCTCACTGATTACCGCATGATCCTCATCCTGCAATGGATAATGACCTATATCATGCAGATATATTCCAAGTCTTACTATCTCAAGATCAAAATCAGGGTATTTTTTGTGCATATACAAAGCCCATTTCTCAAGCTCAATTATATGAGACTTGAGATTGAAAGGGTCTGAATCAAAATCTGAAATGTTTTTTAGAAATAATTCCTTGGATTTATTGATTATCTCTTCCATGAAGATTAAGTTTCCAATTTGTTTTTATAAAGATTTCTGTATTTATTGAGAAAAATAAGAAATACACAATCCAATATTTTTTAAATAAGGTTCTCTTTTTCTTTTATTGATGAGATATGAATACTTGACTCATACTGCTGACGCAAAGTTCAAAGCATATGGAAGAAATGACTCTGAGAAGTTTGAGAACTGTGCATATGCAATGTTTGGAATAATCGTGAATCCTAAAGAGGTTAAACCAGTAAAAGAGATATCTATTGAAGTTGAAGCAAAGAATCTACGAGGCTTACTATATGATTTTCTTGATGAACTATTATATTATCATGACGTTGAAGATTTCGTATTGAATAAAGTTTTAAGCATTGAAGTAAAAGATAATAATGTGAAAGCAACAGTAGTTGGCGATTCATACAAGAACTACGAAACCCATGGGCACATAAAAGCAATAACTTATAATGACTTCGAATATGCAGATGATCATGTGATAATGGTCATGGATTTATAGTCACTAGACACTGGAACTTTCATGAATTATGAAATAATTCAGACGTCCACTGGACAAAAAATATCAGTGGACATTCTCAAGTGAGGCTTTTAAACAAGGTTTCTTGTAAAATCATATGATTAATGAAATCATATTAGAGAATAATATAAAAAATAAAATTTATAAAATAAGGGGAAAACAAGTAATGTTTGATAAGGATTTAGCAGAATTATATCAAGTAAAACCCATCCGTATTAGAGAACAAGTAAAAAGAAATATTGAAAGGTTTCCTTCAAGATTTATGTTTCAATTAACTTTAGAAGAAATTGAAAATTTAAGGTCACAATCTGTGATCACAAAAGAAAAGGTATCGCATTTTGCGATACCTTCTAACCAGCAGTTGGGTGGTTCTCTTCCTTATGTTTTTACAGAACAAGGTGTTGCTATGCTTTCTTCTGTTTTAAGAAGTAAAGTTGCAATAACTGTAAGTCTTCAAATAATAGATACTTTTGTAGAATTAAGAAAAATCATATCAAATAATTTTAATATTAATAATAGATTAGATCATATTGAATCAAAGCAATTGATTCATGATAAAAATTTTAAGGAAATATTTAGTAAATTAGAAAATAATAATATTAATTTAAATAAATGAATATTTTATGATGGAGAAATTTTTGATGCATATAAATTAGTATCTGATATTATTAGAAGTGCTAATAAATCAATAATATTAATAGATAATTACATTGATGATTCTGTTTTAACTATTTTAAGTAAAAGAGATAAAAATGTTAAAGCAACTATTTTAACAAAAAATTTAACAAAGAAATTAATTCTTGACCTAAAAAAATATAATTCTCAAAATCCAAATATAGAAATTAAGGAATTTAAAGATTCACATGATAGGTTTTTAATCATAGATGAAAAAGAAGTGTTTCATTTTGGAGCATCACTTAAAGATCTTGGAAAGAAGTGGTTTGCTTTTTCTAGATTTGATAAAGAAACTTTCAATATGTTAAATAAATTAGATTTATAGGTATATGATGTCCTTTATCACTTCTTCTTTCATACCTTTATTTGCTAAAGTTTCTTCAATCTCAAGGTCAGACACTTCTCTTTTCCTCATATACTCAATGTATTTTATCGCTTTATAGATCACTTGCTTATCTTGATCTGTCTTGCAGTGCTCTTTTATAACATCCTTGTATTTTTTTGCAAGGTGTGCAAAAGCATATTTTTTCACGAACCATTGAGTGTATATGAGTTTTATGAAATATATGAATGAACCTATGTAGAATATGACTATCGCAGTCATGAAGAAGCTCATAAGTATTCCTAGGAAAAGATTGATCAAAGTAGCACTAGCAACAGCAGCAACAATCTGTGGGAAAAGATTGCTTATCCAACTATTCACATAATAAGTGACATATATCATTATAAATATTAATACGGGAATAAATCCAATGAGTTTTATCACTGTTTTCAATATAAGATTATAAGATAGGATAAATGCAACTATTCCAACACCTATGCTTATTAGTAGTGTCATCAAAGGATCGCCTGTAACGCTTGACTTGAATATTAGATCAACACCTAATATGTCAGCATTGCTTATGCTTGATAGTTTCACTAGAGGGGAGATTAGATAGTTAGATACTGCGATGTAAAAAAATGCGACGATCCACCTTCTAAAATTTATTATATGATTCTTATATGTGTCATACCAGATGTATGCTGGGAATATCAAAATCATTATTATGAAACTTATATTTAGCAAATAATTTAGGGTTATGACAATGTTTGCTAATATATCTTGGCTATAAAGATTCATCAGTATATGAAGAAGGCTTAAGTGTGGTACTCCGCTTTGTATGAAATACATCATGTCTTCAAAATTGAATATGAAAGGCATTATGAAATTTCCAATATCAACTATTAAGTGAAGTACAAGTATTCCAGCAAGGCCAAAGAAAACTGTGTGCTTGTACTTGAAAAGATTTATGAACTGTTCATAAAATTCTTCACCTATATTACCTATCTTGTTTATTATATGATCCTCATGGTAATGATGATATTGCTTAACTATAAACCTTATTCCATATACTACTATTGCAACAACCATCAATGCAGCATCAACACTTATAGCAAGCCATTCCATGAAGAAATTGAAGAACACTATGAAAAATGTCAAGTAAAGCATCATACTTATAAGGAATCTCTTGATACCTTGTCCTATTCCTTTCGGTTTTCCATCAACATGCAGTACTTCAAGCAGGCTCGGTTTCTTCACATTTTTGAAAACATCAAGGAAGGAAAGGATTATTAACATACTAAATCCTATGATGCTTCCGATGCTTACAATTAATCCAGGGTGGGAAAGTTCAAAGTCAATCACGAATTGATATAGGTGAATAACATATGAATCAAGCCTTTTCTCAACAATCTCATTATATAATACAAAGACTACATCAACAAACACTCTTGAGAACATGAAGAAATTAGCGATAATTAAAAGTAAGGTTTCAAATCTTCTTTCAGTGCCATAAAATATTTTTTCAAGCCTTGCTTCATATAGAAGTATTCCAAGAAGAGACCATGAAAGAATCTTTTTTGCAAAATCAAGATCCGGATTTAGAAGCTTGAAGAAATCCATTATGTTAAGAGTTATTATTAGTATTAAGATTATTTCGACCATTCCAAATTCAAGTTTTTCTAATATTCCTTTACCATGCTTTTTCTTGCTTTGCATTTGCAAATAGTTGAATGATAGTGTAGATAAGAGTACAAAAAGAAGGATGCCAATAGAGAAGAACATGCTTTTCTCATCTTTTACAATTATCTTATCTTTTATCTTTTCAGCGATCGGTGTGGTTTTTACTAGCTCCCAGCAATCTGGGTCGATTGCTTTTAACACTTCAAAATTCAAGGTTTTAGTGTCAGTTAGGGTTGCAAAATTAAATGCTATTAAAGGGTCATCATCAAGGATCTCATAATCTTCTAGTTCGAATTCTATCTCTTCGATCTTTTCAGCTAAGCATTTAGGAATATCCAAATATAATGTGACGTTCTCTGTCTCGTTTATAGGTTCAAGCTCTATTGTGAACTCTGTCTTATCATCATATTGGATTATCTCTTTTTTAATCTTAATAGCATCGTACGTCTCGTTTGCTTTCTTTTTCAAGGAATCTACATATTCCTTTGATATCTCTGAATTAGTATAGTATGTGATCTTTTCAATCTCTTCATCACTAAGAAGTCTGTCTTTTATTTGAAACTCTATAGTCTTTGATGTTTTTCCGCTAAAATTTGTGAAAACATAAGCTATCTGTGGATCTTTTCTGATTATATAGAAATTACCTATCATCTTATCAGTGCTTTCAGCTATGAATTTTGGTATATTTATGAAAATGCCAAGTTTTTTGTAAGGCACTATACCTTTATTTTTTATCGTGAAATTTATGACAGTATTATTTTCTTTATGGTAATATTCCTTTTTTACACCTATCCTATCAGTTATTCCAGTTATTCCTGAACTAGTGGATTTCTCCTTTTTCTCATCAGGTGTTTCAGCTTCCTTTTTTGGAGTTTCAAGATCAAGTTTTGAAGGAAGTTCAAATATCGATTCATTTTTCTCAACCAACTCATCATCAGTATCTGTTGAGTTATCATCATTTTCTATTACTATTGTTTCATTTATGATTTCTTCAATTGTTTCATTTTTGATTTCTTCAACAGTTTCATTTATCTCTTCAGGTATATCTGTTTCATTGAACAAATTTATGCTTTCATTTATGAAATCCCAAACAGAAGTCTCATTTGTCTCATTTATTATTCCTGGAATCTCTTCAGTTATCTCAATTGTTTCATTTATTATTTCTTCAACGGTTTCATTTTTTGGTTCTTCTTCAATAATTTCTTCTTCAGGAGGCAAACTTACGCTTCCTCCTCCACTAGAACTTGGTGGACTATAATCTTCATCAATGTCTCCATCACAATCGTTATCTATATTATCATCTGTGTTATCTGCAACTCCTGGGTGTATATTTGGGTTTGTATCATCACAGTCTTCATTTGTTCCTGTTCCAATATTATAAGTGTCGTTATCGTAATCGTTTGTTAGGTTGAAATATCTAATATCGCTCCATACATTATCAGAATGATTGCAGGTAACGCTCCAATTATGGTATTTAAATTCTAGATTGTAGAAGGTTGTACTATAATTTTCTATTGTTGTATTTATCTTGTTGAAGTATTCGCTTCTGTTATCATCAATAGATAGGTTACAGCTCATTATCTCAACATTTCCATTCACTGAAAAATTAAAAGTTATGTTGTTGTTATAGGGTATCCAAGCATCAGCTATTGGGTTGATCAAAGATACTGAAATATCATATACGAAATTGGTTGTTGTCAGATTTTTTGAATCATCTTTTATGCAATTATTATATAGGTCACATGCTGTTATGTTGATATCATAATATGTTGAAGGTGATAATCCTTCTATCAGTCTAGCATGAGTTGTATCAAGTGTTGAAAAGTCTATTCTTGGAATGTCTTTTAGTTCAATGCTATAGTTTGAAGGTTCGTTTGTTGTCCAATTGATTATCGCGCTGGAATCTGTTATGTTATAGATGTTGATGTTTGATATTATTGGAGGATTTGTATCTATAATACCAAAAGCTTGGGTGTTTGAAACACTGTAATTGTAAGGATCGCTACAATTTACTGACCAATTATAGGTATTGTTATATTCTAATATTTCTCCTGTATTGAAAGTATAAGGGGTTCCAACCTGTGTGTAGAGATTGTTATATGTTTTTGAGAAGGATGTATTAGTTCTTCCATAAATATAAGCTGTGCAATTAACATAATCTGATTCATCTGTGACATTGAATGTTAGATTAACAGATTTCATGTTGCTTATGAGCAAATAATCTGTTGGATATAATAATTCTATACTTGGAATGTTTGATAATGTAGTTATTGTGATATTTGTCCATGAACCATTATTTCCATATATATCAAAATGTCTTATAAGCACTTCATATTCTGTCTCTGATGGAGTATTAAGGTTAATAAAAGTATCAGCTCCATGGTCATAATTAATATTATCTATCAATACTTCTGTATGATTGAAATCATCAGATGTTGAATCATTCCATTGTATGAAAAAATAAGAAGTAGTAATAACTGTTTGATCTATAACCACATCTTCAGGCCCTACATTATCAGAAACATTCACATAATACGTTATGTTTTTTGATGTGTAATTTTCGTTTCCTTCAAAAGATGCAGTGATGTTTGAGATTCCTACTTCATTAAATTGCAAGGTTGTATATTGATCTATGCTAAAAGTTCCTGAGCTGTTCTGTAATGTCACAGTTATTGTTTCTGTGCTAGGCTTAGTGATCATTGCATAAACTGTCACGTTATCCTTTCTTTCAAGATAAGTGATGTTCTGTTCTGATCCATCTAATTTTAGCATTAAGGCTGGTTCAGCTTTATTGATTGTGAATGTGAATAGTTCTGTATTATTGAAATTATTTGCATTGTCTCTTGCATACCATTTATATGCATATGTTCCTGGCTTAAGAGGTGTAGATGGTGAATATGTGTATAAGTTTCCATTTTGTGAAGGTGTGCTATTTACTAGAGGATTATTTGTTAAGTTGTTTTCGAACCAAACATTTGTAATTTCTGTAATCGTATCATTCCATCTGATCTTGAAAAGATAATCATATGATTCATTAAATGTTGATCCTCCATCAGTATTATTCCATAGGTCGCTATAAAATGGTGGAGTTGTATCAACAGTCAATAGGTAGGTTGTGCTATTTGCTTGATTGCTATCATAATCAACACAGGTAAAATTCCAATGATATTCTCCATCAGGAAGATTTACAGTTGTTGATCCATATGTGCCGCTTAATATGTTCAATGTTTGGGATTCAATCATGGTTGATGATGAATTATATATTGTAAGATTACAGGATATTGTTCCTCCTGAATCATCACTTGCAGTGATATTGAAAATCACGCTTTCATTATTTGTTATTGTTCCACTTTCAGGCATTTGAGGATAGTTGATATAGGGGGCAGAATAATCCCCAACTTCAGTAGTTATATTAAACAATGTTGTGTTACCATTATTATATATGTCATACGCTGTGATGTTAAAATTATAAATTGTATTGTCATCCAATCCTGTAATGTTTAAGGTTTGATATGTGTCATTAAAAGTGTCATAATATGAATCATTAAACCAAACTTCTGTGTGATTGAAATCAGTAGAAGGATTGTACCAAGTGATATATATCCAACTGTCTCCAGTTAAGTTAGTAAGATTATTTATCTTTGCAGGAGGTAAAGTGTCTGCTATGTTGAAATAATATGTGTCTGAGATATTATAATATTCACCATCTGTACAGTTCACAGACCAAGAGTATGAATGATTATATGAAAATATTGAACTATTTGTATAGATTCTAGGTGTTCCGCTATAGGCTGATAAGTTAAAGATTGTTATATTACTATCTATATTATCCATAACTTTTAATGAGCAATTTAAATAGATGGGAAGCTCATCATATGCTGTGAAATTGAAAGTAACACTCAAACTATTATTTATCTGGGTGTTGTTATCTGGTTTTTCTAAGTATGTTGTTGGAGCATAATTTATCCTTAATGTCCTATTAGACGTATTAAATTCTTCGCCAGTATTATTATAATCATCCACTAGTCTAACACTAATATTAACAAGTGTGTTTTGAGTGGTTGAGTAATCGAAATAGGTTTGTCCATAAGGGTTCGTTATGTTTTCAACTAGCTCTCCATCTATCCAAACTTCAGCCTTATTGATATCATCCTCTCCTGATGGAAGTGTCCATGTCCAGTTTATCATATCATAAGTTATGTGGGTTGCTTGAAGATTATTTATCTTTGCTGGAGGGATAGTGTCATTAACTTGGACTGTAAGAACTTTATTCGTTATTTCAAATCTATCATTTGCATCCATTGTTAAATTAACAATCTTCAATCCTGATTCATTGAAAAAATAAAAGTTGCTGACATTTATTCCATAGCTCAAATTTTCATAATCTACAAAAAGTGTCAATCCTATGTCTTGGTTATTGCTTGAACCATTTATCCAAAGAGAAGTTTTTCTTTGCAAAAATGGGGTGCTTGATTCTGTTCCATTTATTGTTAATATCAATTGATCGTTTGTGCTTTTTGTTATTATATAATCTATGTATCCTGTCCAGTTCGAGTTTCCTTCTGTATCACTTGCATTCATATACCAAGCATATCTTCCTGGTTTGATATTAGTGGTATTATAATAATATGAGTTGCTGATGTTAGAAACTTCATAATTATTCCATATTCCATTTGAAAAATTATTATAGATTCTTACATTTTCTATTCCACTAATATCTGTCCATGTAACATTGAAATAATCTTGCCTGTATTTATCATATTCTCTACTTGTGCCAGTTGTTGGTGAATAGGTTATCGGTGTTGGTCCTGTTTGATCTAACGCTTCTATTGTCAGGTTTCTTCCATCATCGCTTCCAATATTACCATATATGTCTGTACAGTTAATAGTCCAGTTATAGTTTCCAATACTTAATTCCTGGTTTATATCTGTTGGTGTGTTGTTCAAAACAGTGCTGTTATACCTGTATATGGATCCGTTTATTATAAGCGAACAGTTTGCCGTACTTGAATAAGTATCTGTGAAATTAAAAGTGAATATTTGGCTAGTATTTGTTGTTACGTTATTATTTTTTGGGCTTAACAAGTTTATTGAAGGGTTCTCTTCAACAATCAATAATGTTATGTTATTTGAAACATTATTTATCTCATTATTTGAGCAGTTAACCCAATACTTATGGGATCCTGTAGGTAAGTCAGTAGCAAAGGTTAGGCTTGTAGGAGTATTATTTACCACACTTTCATTATATTCATAATCATGACCTGTGATATTTGTTCTTAATGAGCAATTAAAGTATCCTGTCATGCTCCCATTAACCTTGAACGTAACTGTAGGTGTCTTGTTCTCACTTATAGTTATAGGATTGATCAGTTCCACTAAAATGTAATCTGAAGATGGTTCAGCTATCATTGATATGTTAGCTTCAAAAGTTGTTGATTCATTAAGGTAGAAAGTTAAGTTTTTAGTAATGTAACCTTCCTTTTCAAAGGTTATATTATAAGGGCTGTATGCATAATTATAATGCACTCCATCATATGAGCTGTTTCCAACTCCATCAAGAACTAAAATGGTGTTTGTGTAACCACTTTCATCAGTTGTAAGATTATATTTTTCATTTTTGGATATGTTGTCTTTCAAGGTTAGGTTAACATCAAATAACGCCTCTGTATAGACACTGTCATTATATATCTTAAATTTAATATATTCATAGAAAGAGATATTCCCTGTGAAAGAAACATATTCTATCTTTGATCTATCAAAAGAAGAGTTTATTATATTAATAAATGAATTTCCAATGAGTTTTATTTCGGTTGCACTTTCTCCAAGATTATAGATTTTTGAATTTATTAATGTAAAATTAGCAGAATTAAAATCAATAGAAAATGCACTGCTTCCAGTAGATTGTGATATGTTAAAAATTGAATCATTAAAAGTTAAATTATATGCTTTGTTTAAGGATATTAATACCTCTCCTGTGTCAATTTCATCATTTGTTATAAATAATTTTTCAAAATAATGATTATTTGAATTATCCTGTATTATTATTCCTTTTCCTGAACTATTTATACTTATATTTTTGAATTTACTATTTGTTAAAGGATTAAATGAATCAGCTCCAATTCTTATTCCGTTATTGTATGAGTTTATGAGTTCAAGATTTTCTAATGTAAAGTTATCTCCTTTTAATACTAGGTCTTCATAATTATTTTCAAATCTAGAATTTATGATAATCGCATTATTTGTGTATATATGTAATCCATTTATAGTTGTTGAACTGCCAACATCTTTTATTAAACTATGATTTATTAATGTATTTGAATAAGATATAAAATCATAATCATTATCATTAAGACCTTTTATCGTACTGTTTTGTAATTCAATACCTGCTGCTTCATTTGTTATATTGATTATTGATGGATGTCCTATGGCTGTTTCATTTATTATTAGCGTGGTGTTTTTCAATATCAACCTTGCACTGTTGTTGACTGTAACGTTTTGTGCTATTATTGTTAAGTTTTCACAAGTTAAGTCTTCAGTGATTATAACATTTCCATTATCAGAAAATAATCCCTCACATGTTAGAGGTGTTATTGGGTCAAGGGTTACGTAATGCGTTTCTGATTTGTTGAAGAAATAACTATTGTTCCAATAGAACTTATAACCTGTTTTGTTGAATGTAACATTGTATGGGCTGTATGAGGTGTTATATCCATTATACATTATCATATCTATAACTGTAAGCATCGCAGTGTAACCTGGATCATAGGGTGTTCCAGTTGTTAATGTATAATTTGCTGTTGGTCCGTATGAATTAGTGCTATTATCATATAACTTCACAACAACATCATTCAAATAATCAGCTCCATCAGATCCATTAACATGAAAATTAACATATTCCTTGAATGTGATATTGGCTTGAGTTCCTGTTATGGTAATTTTATTTTTATCAATAGTAGAATTATATATTTTAATATTTGAAAATTCGTTATCTATTGTGATACTTTTTTTATCAAAATTATTATCAATTTTCGAATTTATAATTGTTAATTTTAAAGTATTTGCCGAGTCATAAATTCCATGATTTATACTTGTAATATTAATTATAGAATTATTAATTAATATTTGGTCATTATTAGTGAATTCAAGATAATATGCGGAACTAGAAATATCTTTTATAATTATTTTATTAATAGTAATGTTATTTACATTAGAATCAAAATAAATACCTCTTGTTCCATTAGTAATGTTTGAATTTATTATTTTATTATTGGATGTTGCAAAGAAGATTGGATAATAATTCGAATCTGATATTTGTGTATTCTCAATAGTATTATTTTCTGAATTAATATATAAATTGATGAAACCTTCATTTATTTTAGAATTATTAATTTTTGAATTTCCATAAAATAAATTTATTCCAGGGTTATTGCTAGGTATTGCATATCCACAATTACTTACATTAGTTCTATCCATTATAAAACTTTGATTCACAATCCAGAAATAATTATTAGCTGTCATACTTTGAATTCTTGAATCATAAATGAATATTCCATTGCTATTTGGTTCAACTTCTATTCCTATATTTCCATCATTTCCTAAAACATTCATGTCAAGTGTTACATTTCTAAATTCTAATCTTCCATTTGTACTTATTGTAATATTTCTTGAAAGTTCAATGTATACATTTTCACATATAGTATCATTTTCAATAATCCAATTCACAGTGTCAGATCCACTAAATTCTGTTAGAACACTATCTGAAGTGCAATTGAAATTAAAACTCAAACCTATTTGAGAAAAGATAACACTAACTAGAAGAATCATCAATATTTTGATTATGGTTTTATTGGTTCTCATTCTAGTTTCTTCTTTGCTTTATTGTATGTTGTCCAGATAGTTCTTTGATCTCTTTCCAAGGCTTTGCCTATTTCAGAGAATTTCATGTCCTTTTTCTCTTTTAGAAAAACAGTTAAGCTTTCAAGCGCTCCAAGGTCTCGGGTTCGAAATACTTCTAAGGGAATAAGGGTTTTATCAGATTCAAAATCAGAACTCATCATGGAAAGTATTTCATCAAAAGAAAACCCTAATTTTTGGAGATTACTAACTAAAGAATTGAATTTATCTCTAATATCATCTCCTTGACCAGTCATAAATACTTATTAAATAAGTAATAATATATAAAAATATCGATTATGATAAGTAAAATAAAGAAAAAATACTTATTAGATAAGTAATTATTCTAATAAGCAGTTGTATTTTATTGGATAATCATTTGCTTTGCAAACATATCCTTCTTCACAAATTTGATTTGAGTCATTTGGGTCACAGATTTCTCCAGCTTCAATAGGTGCAGGTTCTGGATTAACTATAACCTCTCCTGTTGGTGAATCTACTGGTCCAAAAAAACTAGCTAAAAAGCTAAGTATTAACATAAATATTGCAAAAAATTTCATTTCGTGTTTCCTCCAAAATTGTTTCATATTTTTATTCTAATAAGCAGTTGTATTTTATTGGATAATCATTTGCTTTGCAAACATATCCATCTTGGCATGCTTGTTCTCCTGCTGCAATCAAGTCAAGACTGCAAGCTTCTCCTGGTGCGATGATTATTGGATATTCTGTTTCTCCTGGTTGTAGGTCTGTGCTTCTTTCAAAGATAACTCTGCCGTCTTTTTCTTTAGTCAGTGTGTAATCATTGTTTGTGACTGTTGCTCTTTTTCCGCCGTTCATGTTGTCAAAACCAACAACTGCTGCGTCAATACTGTCAACTGGTGTTGTGTCAACAACTAGTACTCCATCAACCATGTTTGATTCGTATAGGTTACCTTCTGATAATACTAAAAAATCATATCCATCTTTTCTAGGATTGGTAGCTGCGGATATTCCATCAATCTTTGCAGGTCCATCAATAAGGTATGAAGCAAAAAGGGATAGTTGTCCGTTTTCATCAACTTTTGATTGGTCAAGTCCATAATCACTTACTGTGAATACATCTTCAGGATCTGAGAATGAGGTCTTTTTTGTTCTTGTAACTCCTGTTGCACCAAGAGTGTGATAATCTCCTCCATTTGCATCTTGTAGAGTTGTCCATTCATCATTGAATCTTAGAATCTTATTATCTTTTGTTACGATGTCTATAAGTCCGCCTTTTTGTGCTATTCCCATAACTTCTTCTTGTTTTGGAGCGTTAGGAGCAGAAAACATTGCGTCGATTTCTTCTTGATCTAAAGCAACAGCTGGTGTAGCACCAAAAGCTGTGATTGCTGCTAAAGTAACTAGTTTTTTCTTCATATCTATCACCTTGTGAATATTAGTTTTTACTAAATACAGTGTTTTTCTTTTATAAAACTTGCCATATTTAATATATTGTTTAATGTGGATGAGTATATAAATCTTTCGATTTTGTTACCACTAAGGAGTTAATTATATGTTAAACACTGGACATAGCCACATAGAGTATTTAAATAAAAAGAGTTTATAATAATCTATGAATGATAAAATAATAGTTTTCCAAGATAAGAACATTAGAAGGATTTGGTTCAATGATGAATGGTATTTCTCAATAGTTGATGTTGTTGAAGTTTTAACTGAAAGTCCCAAGCCAAGACAATATTGGGGAAAAGTTAAAGATAGAGAATTTAAAGTGCTTGAGTTGTCCCCAATTTGGGTACAACTGAAATTATCTTCTTCAGATGGAAAATCTTATTTTACTGATTGTGCAAATACAAAGAATCTTTTTCGTATAATTCAATCGATTCCTTCAAAAAAAGCTGAACCTTTCAAACAATGGTTAGCTAAAACAGGTTATGAAAGAATACAAGAGATAGAAAATCCTGAATTGGGTCAAGATAGAATCAAAGAATATTATGAATTAAAAGGATATCCAAAAGAGTGGATAGATAAAAGATTAAGAGGTATTGTAATAAGACAAGAATTAACCGACGAATGGAAAAATAGAGATGTAAAAAACGAAAATGAATTCGCAATATTGACAAATGAAATTAGTAAAGCAACATTTGGTAAAACTGTTGGAGAATATAAGGATTTTAAAAAATTAAAAAAGCAGAACTTAAGAGATCACACACAAGAAGAATTAGTATTCTTCTGTGCACTGAAGACTTATAGTCTTCATGTGTGAATGATTGGGAATTGATACTAACTATGGTTGGTGAAAAAGCTACAACTGATATAACAATAGAAAATGATTCTCAAGGTTTTGATGAATGTAACGAATCTGCTAAAGAAGGTGGAGAAGTAGCAAATGAAACAAGAAAAAGTATAGAAAAAAGAATAGGAAGAACAGTAATGTCTAAAAATAATAATCTTGATATGAAAAAGAAGAAAATTCTAAAATAAATTAATTATACATAATCTTTTTAAAGAAAAATTAAATCCAAGAAAACTATGAAACTAGAAAAAACCACTGATTCAATGTATACTGTAGAAAAAGAAGAGGATATGAATGTCCCTGTAAAAGTGTTCGCGTCAGATAAATTAATAGATGCTATAGAAGCGGATGGAGCGCTAGCTCAAGGAATAAATGTAAGTAAATTACCTGGAATACAGAAAGCAAGTATCATGATGTCCGACTCACATAAGGGCTACGGTTTCTCCATAGGTGGAGTGGCAGCTTTCGACAAAGAAGAAGGAATTATAACTCCAGGCGGAATCGGTTTTGACATAAATTGTGGAGTAAGACTTCTAGCAACAAATCTAACAAAAGAAGAAGTAGAACCAAAAATAGAACCTTTACTAGAATCACTTTTCAAAAATGTACCGTCAGGCGTAGGCAGCGAATCAGAGATGAAACTGTCAGACGACGAAGTAGACGCAGTCCTAAAAAACGGTGCGAGATGGGCAGTCGAACAAGGCTTTGGAAACGAAGACGACTTAAAACACTCTGAAGAAGAAGGATCAATGCCTGGGTGCGACCCAAAACTGATTTCAATGAAATGCAAAGGAAGAGGAAGAAGGCAACTAGGAACACTAGGTGCAGGAAACCATTTCTTAGAAGTGCAGATAGTAGATGAAATTTACGATAAAGAAAAAGCAAGTGTTTTCGGAATAAAAGAAAAGAACCAGATCGTTGTAATGATACACTGCGGAAGTAGAGGCTTAGGTCACCAAGTATGCAGTGACTACTTAAGAAAGATGGAAGACGAGTATCCAAATATAATAGAAGAACTTCCAGAAAAAGATCTTATCTACGCACCATTCAGTTCAAAACTCGGCCAGGATTATTACAGTGCAATGATTGGTGCTGCAAACTTTGCATGGGCAAACAGACATATCATAGCACACAATGTAAGAAAAAGTTTTGAAGAAGTATTTGGAAAAGAAGCAACTTTAAAGACAGTCTATGATGTAGCACATAACATCGCAAAACTAGAAAAGCATACTATAAACGGAGAAGAAAAGGAACTTATAGTCCATAGGAAAGGAGCAACAAGAGCATTCGCACCAAACAGACCTGAACTCCCAGAAGACTATAAACCAACAGGACAACCAATACTATTGCCAGGTTCAATGGGAACATCAAGCTATATACTAGTAGGAACAGAAAAAGCAATGGAAGAATCATTCGGTTCAACAGCTCATGGAGCAGGGCGAAAGATGAGCAGGTTCCAAGCGATGAAAAGCATGCAAGCAGACGAAGTAGTAAAGGAACTAGAATCACATAATATTCATATTAAGTCAGCATCTAAAAAAGGAATAGTTGAAGAAGCACCAGAAGCATACAAAGATATTGACGAAGTGGTGAAAGTTTCACACGAAGCAGGAATAGGAAAACTTGTAGCAAAAGTCAAACCGTTAGGTGTAATAAAAGGATAATCAATCCTTATATAATTTCTTTATTATTTCAGTTATAGGAGGATTAGATATTTCTAAATCTTCAATCCTTTTACCCATTCGAATCTTTTTTATTAATTCATCAACATAGATCTTTTTCACATTGGCTTCAAGTCTTACAGAATGCTCAGAAATTCTATCAAGAATCTTAATCTCTTTAACCTTACTCAACTTATCAAAATCAATTTTTTCATAAAACTTGACAGTGATGTACTTTTTGTCTTTAACAACTAATTTTGAAACATCATCATCGAACACTATTTTTCCATGGTTGATAATGATAACTCTATCACAAAGGTTTTCAATATCTTCTAGGTCATGACTTGTAACTATAAAAGTTGTTCCAAACTTCTTATTCATATCTTTGATGAACTTACGTATAGTCTCTTTAGCAAAGACATCCAAACCAATTGTTGGTTCATCTAAAAAAACCACTTTAGGTCTATGAAGCATGCTCATTACAAACTCGCACTTCATACGCTCACCAAGGCTAAGCTGCCTAGTCGGCTTTTTCATGATCTCAAAAAGATCAAGCAATCTGACAAAATACTCAAGAGTATCATCAAAGATTTTCTTATCAATATTATATATCTCTTTATTCATGTAAAATGCATCAATAGGTGGTAAGTCCCAAAAAAGCTGAGATTTCTGACCAAATATAACGCCAATATTACCAACATACTTTATCCTTTCCTTCCACGGATTGAAACCTAAAACTTCAATATTTCCTGAGTCAGCATAAACGATTCCTGAAAGCATCTTGATAGTTGTACTTTTACCCGCACCATTAGGACCAAGAAAACCGACAATTTCTCCCTTAGAAATAGAAAAACTGATATCATCAACAGCTTTAGTAACTTTGTAATCACGCTTAACCAAAGATTTCAAAGCTTCAACAAAAGACTCACTTCTATTGAAACTCTTAAATTCTTTTTTCAATCTTTCAACAATAATAATCTTTTCCATCATCCACCTGCGCTTGAATAATGCTTTAATACATTAAACCAAGTATATAAACTAATTGAAAATATAAAAACTACCGAAAAAGTCATTAATAAAACATTAGGCACAACACTACCAATCAAAGCTTCTGCAGGGAAAACCCCTGCGACAAACAAAGGAATGATAGAAGTAAATATCACTGAAACATATTGAGGATAGATCTTATTTGGGTACTGAGCAATCATAAGAATTATCTCAAGAAACTCATACAATCTCCAAGTCTGAATAAACCTTATGATAAAAGCACTGAACAAAAGTGCAAATGCAAAAAATAACACTATTCCTAAAATTATCAAATAAATCATAAGAAGAATCTTTGTAAAAGTGAATTCAATATGATAAAGTGCAAATCCAATAAGTGCTATTCCACCAAGCATTTTAGCATTATCCTCAACATCATATGAGCTAAAAATAAAAGTCAACAATAAATTTCTAGGTTTCAAGAATATGAAATCCAAAGTACCTCTCCAAATACTGATGTTGCTGTTCCAAACTATCCCAAAAAAATGAACATAACTAAAACCTTTGATAAACAAAAGTATTCCTTGAAGTAGTATGATCTGATAAAATGTCCAACCAGCAAAACCTGGAGAATTCAAGTAAATAGTATATGCAAAAAGAGGTCCTACCATTTCAAGTGCAAACATGGAAACCAAACTTATCAAGAATTCACCTCTGTAAGCCATCCTTATCAAAAAGCTTGATCTGATATACTTGAACCATGTAACAAGATTGCTCATGCTCCAACACCTCCAAACTTTTTAAGGCTAATCTTCCAAAAAACCACAACGATAAAATACAGCGCTAAACACCAAAAAATCTGTATAGACAAACTATGCCAAACGCTTCCAAAAAAACCATTCTCTATTGAAATAGGAATCTTTCCAAGATATATATTTATAGGAACAAATATCATATACTTGAAAGGAAGAAGATCAAGAACTCTAACAAGAGCACCAGGAAAAAAAGTGATAGGAACATACAACCCTGCAAAGATGCTCATTATAAAATTCAAAAGCCAAGTCAAGCTTCTAATGCTTACCATCCAAAAAGCAAATGCACCAATAATCATTGCCAAAAGATAAGATATCAAGAAAGCAAGACCTATAGACACAATATACAGGGGTAAATTACCAAAGATAAAATAATCTTTGAAAAATAGTAAGAGTATGATAAGCAAAGGTAAAATCTCTGCAAATATTGCAAAAATTCTTTTAGATATTGTCATAACAAGACTAAGCTTGAAGAAACTCCAAGGTTTAATCATGAAAACCATAAAATCACCTTTCTTATTATACTCTTCCATCTTCTCAGTCACTTGATTATAAATAAGTGTAAAAGATATATTTGTAAGGATAAAATAGGTTATGAGGTTTTCATATGAATATCCTTGGATGGCATCAATACTATTTTGCGAATAGATAGCACCCCAAACAAAGATCATTACAAGAAACCTTAAAGGATTAAGAAGTAATGTAAAATAATACTGAGCCCTATAAGCAAAAGCCTCTTTCCAATAAACCTTACTGACTTCAAGCATTATGAAAATTAATGAAAAAGACTATATAAAACCTTTTATGAGTTTAATCCAATCAATATCGCACCAATGACCATTATTACTGAGCCAAGTGATCTTTTTTTCAAGTCATGTTCTTTGAATAATAAGCTTCCAACAATAACTGTTAATATGATACTCAATCTTTTCACTGAAACCACATATGCAACTAGTGTCAATTGAATGGCATACATCGCGCTCAAGATCATCAATGTTCCAAAAAGGCCAGCTAAAAGGATCCACTTGATATTTGTTTTATTGCTTATCTTTTTCTTTGATAGAATGATTATTGGAAGCAAGTAAATTGTTTGTAACAAGTTAACAATAACCAGATAAAAAAAAGGATTTGAATTTACTATTGCCATCTTATCAAAATTTGCAGCAAAAGACCATAAGATAGTCACAAACAAAACAAGCCTTGTTCCTTTATGCCTAAAAATAGAAGTTAAAGGATCCATAAAATCTTTTTTAGAATTCATATTTATTATATAAGTCCCAGCAACAATCAATATAACGCCTATAAGACTAATAGGATTTGGAAACTCTCCAAGAATCAATGGGGAAGTAATCAGTAGAAATAAAGGGACAAAAGAAAGTATAGGAGCTATTAAGCTTATCTCAGAAATTTTAATTGCTTTAACATACATTATCCCCGTAGCAAGATAGATTATTGAATTAATAAAAACCGCAAAAATAAATTTGCTATTAAAAGAAGGTATTCCAAAAAGAAATAAAGGTATAATTAGCAAAACAACATTTATGGTATGTAAAACAAATAGTAAAAATATTGGGTCTTCTTCAAAACTTGCTTTTTTCAAAGTTAAATCTTCAAGCGTTTTGAAAATCGCATTTCCAAGTCCAAAAAATAACCAACTCATAAAACTAAAAGAAATCAATTCAGTTTATCTATCTTTCTTTTATTTCAACTTTATTTTTATCCAAGAAAATGATATCGCTAGGCTTGCCTTGAATATCTCCTTCATCAATGAAGAACAAGGTTTTTTTCTTTATACTAGTATCTAAATCATCAATGTTTGTCATGAAACTTTTACCTGTTATGTTAGCACTAGTAGTAACAATAGGTTTTCCAAATTCAGAAACAAATGAGCTTATCCAATGATCAGGAATTCGAACACCAATACTACCTGTATCGCTTATATTGCTAGGCATGCAACCATTCTTGCATTTCAGAACTAAAGTGTAAGGTCCTGGAAGCTTATCGATCCATTCAGAAGCCTTGTCATTAACTTCAAAATGTTCTTTAATCCACTCTTTTGAAGGAGCAATAATCGACACAGGCCTTGTTGGAATCTTCTTAATATTTCTAAGGTTATATACAGCTATCTCATTAGTAGCATCACAACCAATGCCATATATTGTGTCGGTTGGGTAGATGAATAGTTCTCCATCTTCTAAGTCAGCCATGAATGCTTCTTTTTGAAGCATGAATTCCTCTTTTGTTAAAATGTCCATAACGAGAAGGATGTATATCCAGTATATAAATTTTTAGAGTAAGATTTATAATTAACTTCATTACTCTAATCGGCATCAATTACTTGTTGCCTGTTTTAATGCGAAGATTTAAAAACAAGGTCTCAATCCTAAAATAAATCCAAAACGGAGGGTGATATCACATGACAAACGAAGAACAAAACGTTACAGAAGAAGAGCTTCTTACAGTTGAAGAAATGGTTTACGGTGCACATGACAAAGTAGACGCATTGATTGAGTTATTAATCGAGAAAAATGTTTTTACTGAAGAAGAATATGCTGATAAACTTCAACAGATCCTAGCTGAATATGATGACGGCGAAGAAGCTGATGAAGAAGACAGTGAATAATTTTTTTTTTAATATTTTTTTATATCGATTTACAAGTATATATTTTTTAAAAAACAAATCCTTATAAACACTTAATTCTTAAAAGATTACATGGCAGAAGAAACAGGTCCAGCAATGCTTGAAGGGCAACCTTGTCCGATGTGCGGTACTAATAATCTTACCCTTATGGAAGATGAAAGAGAAGTTCCATATTTTGGAATGGTGTATTTATTTAGCATGAATTGTTCAAACTGTAAATATCATAAAGCAGATGTGGAAACTGAAAGCAGTGATGAACCTGTAAAATTTACTTTCAAGATAGATTCTGAAGAAGATATGAAAGTAAGAGTTGTGAAATCTGGGGATGCAACAATAAAGATCCCAAGGATAATGACAATCGAGCCAGGCCCAGCAAGCAATGGATACGTAACAAATATTGAAGGGATCTTCAATAGGGTAAAGCATCAATTGGAAACTGCAAGGGACAATTCTGAAGATAAGGACGAAAGAAAAAAAGCAAAAAACATGCTTAAGAAAATCCAAAACATTATGTGGGGAAACGACTCAATAACAATAACAATCGAAGACCCAACAGGCAATTCTGCAATAATCAGCGATAAAGCTGAAAAAAGCAAATACAAACCTAAATAATTATTTATTATATATTTTTTAATTAAAGACTAAAAGTTATCTTTCTTTTCCTATTGAAATTTTGTCTAACAAATTTCTCAACAATTCTTTTTATTATTAATGAGTCTCCTCCTTTAAGATAGAAGTAACCCATGACTGCACCAATCAAAGCACCAATAGAATCAACTATCAAGTCAGTCATTGTATCCATTATACCGCTTTTTTTCATGTTCAATCCTAAGAACTGATCAGCTGCAAACTCAAATATTTCCCACATAACTCCAAGGGTTACAGCAAAATTGAAACTAAATATTGCAGCAATTATAGGGCTTAAATTAATTTTCTCAACGTAATGGAATGTGTATAATATCACAAAGCCAATCAAACCAAGGATGAATGCGCTAAAGCTATGAAGAAGGATATCCCACCACCAATACGTAAAGTAATAGCTTTTCATCTCACCAAGTATAAAAGTGGCATATAAAAACAAGCTCACAATAATCTCAAATTCAGGTGGTAAGACCAACTGATATCTTTTTCCTATAATTGAAGGAACAAATGAGATTATGAGCATTGAACTAGCTGCGAAAACAAGCATGTACTGCTTCTCAATGATTGAAGGAATCAAAACCCCTAATATACTAAGCCTTACAAAAATACTTATCCAAAATTCGATCTTTAAGGTTTTTTTCAGTATTGCGTTTTCAACCATATTAAACAAAAAGCTATTTTTTTATTTAAACTTATGCAAAAAAACCAAGAAAGAAATTTCCAACCTGCAAAAATATTATACCAAGAAGTATAAGAACTGCGAAATTATTTATCTTGATCCAGAAAGTCTCAGCTCTTTTCTTGTCTTCCATCTTGTCATCAAGAAGAGTCTTTAGCATCCTAGCACCATCGGTAATATAGATCGGGTAAAGATTGATAAGGCCGATATTTATGCTGATGAAACCAACCCAGAAAAGAAGGCTTGAAAACCAAGTCAAAATAATATATAATATGTTCAATTCAAAAGTGTTCCCAGATCTTACAATATCATGAATGTAGATTCCCATATAAGCCATGGATTCATTAGCAGGATTTGAAGTTGTAGCAAATTCATAAGTTCCACTACTTGTTTCAAGCTTGACAACATCACCTGGTGAAAGGTCACTAGTTACCTCATAAAACAAAGAAACATTTTCTCTTATATCAACATCATTTATCTTGGTAAGTAACGAATTTTCAATAAGTCCAGCTTCTTCAGCAGGAAGATCAGGTATGGGACCTATATCAAGACCATCAACACTGCTGATAGATGCAGAGATAGGACTCACAACAAAAAAAAGCAATAATGCTGCAACCAAAGTCAACAAAATATTTGAAAAAGGTCCAGCTGCATAGATAGAATTCTGAACTTTTTTATTTTGCTTAGATATCTGTTTCTCATCAGGTTCAACAAAAGCACCCATTATAGGACCAAAAAAAGCGATACCACTTGAAAGGATCTTTTGCTTGTAAGCTCTAGCAACAACTCCATGGGAAAACTCATGAACAATTATTATTATTAAAAGCGCTATCCAACCTGTAATCAAAGGAAATATAAGATTTGTACCAGCAATTGGAACTCCAGGAAGTACTGGACTTATAGCAACAGTATCAGGTTTTTTCAAAACATTATAAAATGTCATGAGCAAAGCATAAGTTATGAACAAGAAACCGATGTAGCCTACATATATTCCAATAGTTCCAAGAAATTTCACGGTTCTATTATATTTTTCAGCAATAGAATCCATCAATTTCAAACCAAATTTGGTCTTGTACAAGAAAACAAACCTTCCTTGCATCTCAAATTTATTCCTGTTAAGATATAATAAGATTATAAGTGAAATATAGAATAAAAATACGTGCCAATATTTGATAAGCACGCTAGTAAATCCATCAATGATCATTTTTTACGAACAGTCCGTAAAGCTTTCCCATTGCATGTTCTGCATTTAACTTTTCCAGCTAGAACTTTCATGTTAGGTGCCCTAACCTTGTTCTTGCATTTTCTGCATACAAAAATGTTTTTGAAAAGTCTTGCGTCAGCTTCTGCGAATTTTGCCATTTTAAATCCTCTTAATCGTTCTTAACCTGCTTTATTACTTTGTCTTTTAGGATTACCCAGTAAAGTACTGAAACACCTTCAACAACTTCATCCTTTAGTTCTTCAGGAATTTCAATGTCGAAAGTTTCATATGTTTCGCCATCCATGATGTTTGCCATTTTTCCTGCAATGGATAATACTTGAGCAGTTCTTTTGTCAATAACTGGTGTTTCAATATTATCATGACCTGGCATAACAATAACTTTTAATTTTCCATCAAGAATTCCTGTAGCTGAAAGCCTAACCTTAGCGTGACCGTGCTTTCCAGGTCTTGAAGTTTGTGTATCTTTAACGACGCATGCAACACCATCTATAACAACATAGTTGCCTTTCTTTAAGTGTCCGATGCTTGTAAGTTTGATTTCTCCTTCCATGAATATCACCAATTAAATATATATTAATAATTAATATTCTTTTGGGGGACGAGGTTTATTTATAAACTTTTCCATGCTTGTTATATTTGGTAAAACAGGAGGTTTTAGATTTTTATTTTCGATAGTTTTAAATATTTAATTTTAAATAAATATTTTATGGGTTTGTTTAGAAAAAAATTATTAGAAGAATTAGATGAACTCATTTCTGATTTAGGAAAATCAACAAAATTTTTATCTGAAAAATGGATTTGGAAGGATTCTAAATTAAAAGGTCTTAAAGATCTTGAGGAATTAGATTTGCAATTGATTAGGACAATTAGAAAGTTACATAGGTTAGTTAAAGGTAATAATAATTTGTACAATAAAATAAATTTTCTTGCTGCTCAATTGAAAGATGATTTGGATTTGATAATGAAATTAAAAAATTTAAATCAAAATGTTCCTAAAGATAAACTTGAATTAGGAGAAAAAATTCTTTTTGAATTGAATAGTTTGTTAAAACAAGATATTCAAGATATAAGATTAATAAGAGGGATGACTCATAAACAAGTAAAAGAATTAGGAATTAAGCTTATAAGTTTTTATACAGTTCAAGATAAAGAAGGTGTAAATAGGATTGTTCATGGTAAAGGTACTTGGCCAATAACTCCTACTAAAGCTCATTTTGGTCCTGGTCTATATTCATTTGATGATATCAAACATGCAAGAAAATATAAAAAATTAATTACAGACAGATGTAAAAATGAAGGTATTGAAATTCCTAAACTCCATATAGTAAAAGTTTCTTTTTCTAAAAGATCTTTAGAAGATTTTAAACCTTTTGATGTTGATTTACTTGATAGTTTTGAAATGGGTGAAACAGAAAAGTGGTTAAACAGACATTCTTCACTTTTAACTGATAATAAAAAAGTTGAATCTCATGGTAAAAAAGCAATTATAAGAGGGACGGGAAATTTTGGTAAAGAGCATTATTTTCACCCAGAATGTTTAGAAGAAGCAGTATTTGATTTGGTTGCTTAATATTGTCCTTTATATAATTGATAAAAGTGGTCCATTGATAATACTTTATTTTTATGTTGAGCATCTGCAAAATCTTGAGGGAACTTATTTTGATTAAGAAGTATATCTTCATATGCAGCTCTCATTTGTCTTGCTGAGATATCATAAGGAACTTTACCTATGCCTGTTCCCATAGAAGGTATTAAAACACTATTTATTCTTTTTTCTTCAGAATTGAATTTTTCAAGTGCAATAAATACTGCACGAGTAGCTAAATAGGGGTTCATACTATCTTTAATTTCCATCGGAACTCTCATTGTCGGTGCTGAAATTAGATATGGAACTTCTTCATTTCCAGTTTCGAGTATTTCTGCTTTTCCAACCAATAATTCTCCATGATGTTTTTCTTTAATAATTTTTTGAAGTTTTTCTTGAAGATCCCAACCAAAATATTCACTCAATGTATGATCTAATCCTCCATCCATAAAACCGAAACTATTAGCTGGACTCACAATCGCATCTGCTTTTTGAGTAGTTATATCTCCATATTCAATTTTTATCCAAGGAAATTTTTCAAATTCTATCATCAATTCTAAAATCACTTCTTCATTATTGGCACAAATTGTTATATCATAATCTTGTTTAATACTTTGATTAAGTGCTGAAATTTTTGGAGATACTTCATTTTGAAGAAAAGGATTTATTTTTAATGCTTCTTGAAATTCATATTTGGATTCTAATCTATAAAATTCAGAATTTAGGATTTGTCCTAATACCATTGAATTATAAGCTTGCATTAAATGTCCGTCTGCAAAAGTTGAAATTGATTCTAAAGATTTTTTGAGATGTTGTCTTGCTTTTTCTAGTTGTTTAGGTTTGGTTTTAGAACTAATTTCTTTTCTAAAAATTGCTTGACCCATATAAAAATCTATTAAATAACCTTCTTTTTCAAGTGGATAATCTGGATTTTCTTTTTTTATTTTGTTAAGATCCTCAATCACTCTATTATAATCTTCACTTTCAAGCCCAATTTCGATGGAGGCTAATCTTGCTTCTAATTTGCTCATATTACTAATTCGAAACCCTCTTTCCTTTATAAATGTTTCCTTTTTTGTCACTTATTAGTGGTATTCAACTTAATCGAGGAAGAAAGCTCTTTTCAGCTTTTGTTTTCGTAAGAAAATCTTTAGTTTCTGTTCAGCATCTTTATCATAGAACTTAGCTTCGAGCTCTTTGAACTCTTTTGTGTGATGGAAAGTTTTTGTTCCAGTCTTACTACGGTTAAATTTAAGCTTCTTATGGAGCATCTCATGATACATGACATATTCAAGTAACATAGAATCCTTTCTTAAAACGTCACTAATCATGATAGTATCAGAACTATATGTGTATGACCCCAGTTTTGAGAGATTTCTTCCACCCCAAACAAGGTTAGGCATGTCAAGCATTCCAGCAAAATACATATCATTCATCTTATCGAAAACAGACTTCAACAAAGGATCAATCTTATCCTTTTCAATACCAATATGAACATTTTTCAAAAATATCTCATATAAATCCATGTTCAAAGTCTTACGTTTAGTCTTGAACACTTTAGAAAGCAAGAACTGTATAAGTCCAATCTTTATCTCAACGCTAGTATCTTTCCAAAGATGGCTAAGGGAAAAGACCATTTCGCGTCGTGTATATTTGACATTAGCATTGTAAGGTTCAAAAGCTTTACTATAACGAACTTTCAATTCATAGATTGGTTCTCTTTCAAGAAGCCCAACATATGCTTTACATAAAAAATCAACACTCATAAGAATTGTTTGATAAAGATTATTTATAATGTTATCCTTGTAAAGGGTATCTGAGGATTGCACCCATTTTACCAAGATCTTTCAATTGAACACCTTCTCTAGTCTCAGTACTTATAAAATGTGTTTCACCACCATATTGCTCATTGATCTTCTCAAATTCTTCGATTGTTGAATCATCCAAAGTTTCACTAAGAAGAAGCTTTTCAACAGCGCCCATCTCAAGAGCAGCTTTAACTTCTTTTACTCCATAAGCAACAATCTTATCATTTTTTGATAGTTTTTCAAAGAATTCACCCATAATCCTTTTCTCACCCATGATCTCTTCAGAAGCAAGCAAATCCTCACTTTTCTCAACTAATTCCTGAAGTCCAAACTCTCCAGTATAACTAAGGTCTTTAATACCAATAATTTTTCTTTTCAATTGATCATTGATAACATTTCCTTCAGCAAAATCATATTTGGAATGACCAGGGCCCCCAATAATAATACCTTTCAATTCAGTTATCATATCCAAAAAATTAGTCTGCATGTGATCTGCAATTCTTTTATAGAACTCTAAACTAGCAAGATCTCTTAATCTTTCAAACCTTTGAGCAGACTGACCACCAGTCTTATGCTTTCCAGGAACAGCGCTTTGAGCATTCGTAAGTGGAACAATGGTTTTACCTTTTAACAGAGCGATGTTACCTTCTCTTTTATCCATAACAACAAGACCATAGATGCTCTCATCACTAGCAAGCTCTTCTAATGGTTCAAGAACAAACTCCTTATCGCATCTGTAAAGCCTTTGATTCATAGGGATTACAGGGATATAGCTCCAAGCTTTGTAATCTTGTTGACCTTCACGCTCAGCAGTGTTTGCTGCAAAGACAACAAGTCCATTCTCGGGAGTCTTATCATAAAGCTTCAAGTGCTGGATCATTTTTTCAAGTGAAGCTATAACATTATCTCTAGTCTGCTTACTTTTGATATTGGTTGCAGTACCTTGTTCATCTTGCAAGTGAGCAACAATCTTATTCAAATCATAACCTGCAGGAACGTAAACGCTAACAAGTTCGGTACCTCTACCTTTAATTTGAGAAATCTCTTTTAAGAAACTCTTCAACTTATGCCTATCCTTAGCACTCATTCTTAGCTTATCTGACATACCTAATAGAAATTCTGGGTTGTTTATAAACATTGCCGTAAATAAAAATCGCAAGCAAATTTCATAATGCTTTTTAAAAGTGACACAGTTACTTTTATACAAACAAATTCTTTTTTTGAATCTGGGCAGATTTGGGCATAAAACTTCAGTGTAAAGTTTTATAAATAGTGTCAATAAACTTCTCTTTATGAAAATAAGTTTTGTTAATATAATAGGAGAATATTTGTTCGAAGAAAAAAATGGGAAACTATTCTTGATAGATTCAAGAGAATTCTCTAAAAAAGAACAGGAAGAATTAGTAACTAAAGGAATTGATTCAATAAAGAAAAAGTTTTCTGGTGAAGAACCAACGAATGACCAATTGAAAAAGATACTTCAAATATTAAAAAATGATGCTAAAAAATTCAAAGATTTTGACACTAAAAATACAAAGAAAAATATTAGAGAATCAGTAAGTGATGATAATCTAATAATACAAACAGTAGGGCTCATTGAAGACTTAGAAAAAGTAAATAATACGCTTTCAAAAAGATTAAGGGAATGGCACAGTTTATACGCGCCAGAAATATCAAACAAGATAGGTGACAATGAAGGATTTAGTAAAGCGGTATCAATAAAAACAAAAGATGAACTTTTTTCAGAATTAAAAATAACTGAATCAATGGGTGCAAGCCTAAAAAAATCTGATGTTGAAGAGATAATAAAATTAGCAAAACAAGTAAAAGAATTATTCGATGAAAAGAAAGCTAAAGAGAAATATCTTGAAACCTTAATGAAACGACATGCACCAAACGTTTATGAAATAGTAGGCACAATGATAGGTTCAAAACTAATAACCTTTGCAGGAAGCGTTAGACAACTAAGCTTAATGCCTGCAGGAACAATACAGCTTCTAGGTGCAGAAACAGCGCTTTTTAGGCATATAAAAAGCGGTTCAAAACCTCCAAAGCATGGTTTCATAATAAACCATCCAATAGTTACAGGCGTACCAAGAAAAGATAAAGGAAAAGCAGCAAGAGCACTAGCAGACAAGATAAGCATTTGTGCAAAGGTCGATTACTTCAAAGGCGAACCAATTGGTGAAACCTTAAAATTAGAATTGATGAAAAAATTCTAAAAGTTTAAATAATTGTTATTATTCTAAAAGAGTCATGATTGAAACAATAAATTCTATGTTTGTAGAAGATGAACTATTTACAATAGAAGATGCTCCAGATTCTCATATTAATAATTTAAGACACAGAAAAGCATATCTTGTACATAAAGACCAAGCTTACGCTGTTCAAATAGGATATTTACCTGATGAACAAATCATTAATTCATATAAACGAATACCTATAAGTGGAGAAGAATATATTCGTGCTATAAATTTAAAAGATGAAACTCAAAAGTCTTTAGAAAAATTGGTTTTTAGTGATATGTTCAATATAGAACATTCTATGGCTTATGCACGTTCGTTACTTACTAAAGAAGATATACAAAATCTAAAAGAAAGAAATCAATTACAAGAATTGAAACTACAGATAATAATCTGATCAAGCATTATAATATCTTTCATAATCTTTATTCATATCTGGAAGTCCTAATAAGTGAGAATCTGGATGCTTATCATATTCATTAATCAATAGATTTCTTAGTCCAAGATATACATCTGATTTCATAATCATCCTATAATTTTCTTTTCCATCATCAGTTCTTCTTATATTATCTGGCAAAAGATTTTCAAGAACACTAGCATAATCTTTAGAACCATTATGAGGTTTTCTTATCTTAACTCTAGCAAGTTCTAGGTCAAAATGTTTTCCTTTGACAAATGCCGAAGCCAAAATCTCTAACTCATCAACTTCTAATCCATTTATTTTATCTATCAAATTTGAGTTTTCCATTTTCATCTTAATCATATAATTTAGGGACATCAACAGCAGACCATCTAGTAAAATCAGGATCTTTTCTCATATTTCCTGCTCCATATACTGCTCTTATTTCCATATCTTTCACAGTTTCATAACTTGTAAGTAAAGTTTCATATTCTTTAAATGTAACATTCACTTGATATAATTGAGTCTTGTTTTCTAAAGGCACTACGGAAACAAGTTCTTCAAGTTCGCCAATCAAAAAATTAGCATCTTGTAATGTGGTATTAAAAGTTTCACCTTTTCTTAATAGACTAAGAATTCTTCCAAAATCTCTATCGCTTTGTGTATCAAAATCATATCCTGCATTCATATTTATCACGCCCCGTTTTCACGTTTCTAGACAAGAATGTATATTTCTTTTAAATAAACTATTGACAAAAATATTCCAATAAGAATTATTGATACATTTTTCTATCAAGAGCATTCATAGCGGCACTATAATGTGTTTCACTTATAACTTGAATTAATCTATCGCCCTCATTATAATGTGAAACATATTTTCCAAATAGGTCTTTTAGTTTCAAATTGACATCTAAAATATCTTGTATATTGCCTTTTTCCAATAGTCTTGCAATATTATTTGTTTCTTTTTGATCCATTCTAGAAATCAACGTATCAACTTGAATAACAGAATGGTATAAATCTGTTGGTTTCATCTTAACAGGAATCTTGATTAAATATATAAAAATATTTATTCTAAACGCTTTTGTATAAGATTAAATAGTAATCTTTATATAGTAGTCATTAACCATTAATTCTCATATGATTAAGAAGTTAAAATCCGTAATGAACGGAATTTTCGGTGGGTTTTTCAAGAAGAAAAAGAATTTTAAGATAGGTCTATATGGGCCTCCAAATGGAGGGAAAACTACTTTAGCAAACAGGATTTGTCAAGATTGGCTTGGAGAAGAAATGGGTAGTGTATCAAGCATGGCACATGAAACAAGAGAGATCCAAGTAAAAGAGCAAGTAGTAATAAAATCTAAAGGAAAAGAACTCACATTTAACTTAGTAGATACCCCTGGAATCGCAACAAGAATCGATTATGAAGATTTCTTAAAAGCTGGAATGAAAGAAGACGAAGCAAAAGCTAGAGCAAAAGAAGCGACAAAAGGAATAATCGATTCAATAAAATGGCTAGATGACATGGAAGTAGTGGTGGTTGTATTAGACGCAACAAAAGATCCATACAGTCAAGTAAATATAACAATCATAGGAAACCTTCAAGCAAGAGATATACCAGTAATAATACTTGCAAACAAGGTAGACCTGAAAAAAGCTGACATAAAAAAAGTGGAGGAAGCATTCCCTCAATACAAAGTAGTCGGAATAAGTGCAAAACAAGGCACAAACATTGAAGACTTTTATGAGGAACTGGTAAAATCTGCTTAAAAGAGGATATTAATATGATAAAAATCAAAATTTTTAGCATGCCAAAAACAGGAGGTTTTTTAGCATGTTAACACTTGAATTCGTACCATACGCTGCAATCGAAGGCCTAAGCAGTATAGGCAGGATAAAAAAACTACTCAAGGTTGCAAAGGAAAATAAGATAGTTCTTCTAGAAGGAAGACTTGAAAAAGAAGAAGAAGCAGAACTTATCAAGACAACCATGGAAGAGATCGATGACGAATTCAAAGGAATAGAACTAGCAGTAGTAGACCCACAAGGATCAAACGCTACAGGCATGGAAAAAATGAAGCTTGCACTCGCAAGCAAACTTCTAGGAAACAGACAAGGATTAACAATAATAGGTCCAGCAAGCATAGTTAAAGAGATCAAGAAAGACCCAAACAAGATTCAACTATTGACAGAACAGCAAGAAATTGCTAAAAGAAAAAAGAAAAAATAATTCTTTTAGGTTCATGTTTAATTTTTTTTAAAATTTAATGAGATGATCTATTTTTACATCTTTTTTTCACTGGACATTTTCACGTGAGATTTTTAAATTAAATATTTTTATTTTAGAGTATGGTAAACACAAGTTTTAAATATCTTAAGATATCTCAAGATACTATGGTTACGCAAGTAAATCTTAAATTTCAAGATAATTTTTTTGGTCTTGCAAAAAAATATGCAGAAGAAAAAGGTTATATGAGTATCCAAGAACTTATTCGAGAGGCTTTAAGAGATAAAATATTTGATGATTTAGAAGTTAGAGAAGAATATGCTAATTTTTTGCTTAATAGCAAAGAAGTAAACACTTTTAGTAGCGTTGAAGATTCAAAAAAATTTCTTGATAAAATGAGAAAAAAAGCCGATCTCAAATAATGAAAAGAAAAGCTAAAACTTCTCCAGATTTTGAAAAGAAAGTTAGTAAGCTTAGAGGCCAAGAATTAAAAAATCTTATGAATAAAATTGATGAAATAATATGTTCTGAAGATATTAATCATTACAAAAATTTGAAATATAAATTAAAAAGATTTAAACGAGCACATGTTAACAATTCTTATGTTATACTCTTCTTTGGAGATGATGGAACTATTCATTTCGTAGATTATGAGCATCATGACATAATATATAAATTATCAAAGAGACAACTTGAAAAATATGAGAAGTTATTTCATTAATCTTTTTCTTAAACTTTATATAGTATTAAATTCTAAATTTAGTATAAAGTGGGAAGAAAAGGTCAAGTAACAATATTCATAATAATAGGTATATTGATAGTTATAGCGGTTTCTTTTCTGATTCTAACAAAAAAAGAATCTGATTCTTTTGAAGAAACAGGACAAGTTGAAGTTTTTGAAGAGATTGATCAGTTTACAAAATTATGTCTTTCAAAAACAATAGATGAGGGGATAAGATATCTAGCATTAAGAGGGGGTTATTATGACCTTCAATTAGATTATATAGATTTTGAAAATATGAAAGTTGCATATTATTGGGATGGTGAAAAAAAGATCCCTTCAATAGAAATAATTGAAGGTGAATTGAATAAATATGTGTATTATAATCTAGAAAATTGCATAGATGATTATAACTCCTTTAAGGATAAGGTCTCAATCTTGCAATATGAACTAAAAGATGTCGATGCAAACATAAATCAAAAAAATATAGAAGCAGACCTAGAACTATATCTGGAATTAATCAAAGATGACACTATAATAAAACGAACAAAGTATGATGCAGTAGTTGATAATAGTTTCAAAGAAAAATATGATATAATCTCCAATATAATAGATGAACAGGAAAAATATCCTAATGAAATAATTTTTGGTAATATCCTTATCAATTCTATGAAATATAATTATACTTTCAATATTATTCATAAAGGTTTTTCTGAAGTATTATTTTCATTTAATTTTACAATTCCTAATCAAGATGATTTTAGGTATAATTATGCTACTTATTATCAATGGGATTATATGTATTGGAATCAATTAATTGAAGAGAATCATCCTCTAATTGTTGATACAGATATTTTTAATATTGAAAATAATCTAATATTTGATTTTAAAGTTACTGCTTCTGGTAACAATCTAAAATTCTATGATAATTCTGAAAAATTTAATATTGATGAAAATCAAGGTATCATCTATTTTAATACTTCGATTTTAGACTATGGAATTAGTTCATATATAATTAAAATTAGAGATGATTTAGGTAGAGAAGATATAAGTTTTATAACTTTTAATAAATCTGGTGATGCAATATGAAAAAAATAGTTTTATTTATTATGATTTTATTATTATGTAATTTTGTTTTTGCTGATTGTCCTCCTGATTGTGATTATTCAAGTCAAAGTGATCGGTTGATTGGTTTACAGTCAGGTGATTTGAGTCCTAGTGATGAAAGGGTGAGTGTTAATGATTTAATGGGTTTGGATAGTTCTACGCTTAGTGATTTTGCAAGTGATTTTCCTGATGAGATAGGCGAAGTATTATTACAAAGGCCGGAGCTTGCAAAGTATAATGGTATGACTCCAGAAAAATTAAGTGCGTGTATTTTAGCAAAGCCTGACTCTGTTAATAAGTTGGATTCTGATGATTTATCTAAAGCGCTTGAATCAGATGCGGCTGGTTTAATTGGTAATCCTGTGGTGTTGAGTAAGATTGATGATGAAGTTAGTAATGGAAATACTTTTATTTTAAATAATAATCATGAAGCGTTAGCCTCTTGGTTTGAAACAAAAGGAGGTATAATTCCTCAAAATGGTGCTTCTATTTCAAGTTTTGATAAGGAGTCAAACATTGTTAAAACAGGAGGTTCTGAATCTACCACTTTTAATATAAATGATCATCCGGGGGCTCAAATTACAAGTGAAGGAAGATTAATATTGATTACAGGTACAGAAATTTCTTCAGGCAATATCGGTATAAATGAAAATGGTGATGTGGTAGTCGTTGGTGGCGTCACAGATATTTCAAATTCTCAAAATACTAATGTAAATATAATTAATGGGGAGATTCAAGATATAGATAAAAGATATAGTACGATGGAAGGTGGATTTCTCAATGTTGATCTTGAGGGTAATAAAAAAACTTTTGAAGGAGAAAATCTTATAGTTTTTGATAAATCTAATAATGAAGTTTCTTTCGAATTTTCAGGAAAGGTTATCTATGATGATGAGGATTTTATAATTGGTGAAAATACTAAATTTATGCCCTATTTTGATGGTGAAAAATCATTTTTTTTTAATGCGGAAGAGGAGACATATTATTATGTAGATTCACAGCCTATATTGGAACCAGCTCAAATTTGTGAAAATGGATTATGTTATTATGAAAATCTAGATGATTATTCTTCTGTTAATTATTGTGAAAATTCTCAAGTTTCATGTATTTCCCATACTAAAGAAAAAGGAACAATTTTTGTTAAAAGCGTAGATAATAATATGGAGATTGTCAATTTAGATAATTTAGTAGATATTGATATTGATGAAATAACCGATGAAAGTATAATTAATTTAAATACAGATAACTCTCATTTGATTTTTTCTGCAGATCCTAATAATCCTATTATTATTGAAGGAATAATGACTGAAATTACTCCTGATATACGTTATGATTTTAATTTTGATCAGGTTGAGACTTCTTTAGAAGGTGCGCATACAATAAACCTTATTGATGGAGAATTTTTTATTTGTTCTTCTTGTCAAGAAAAAGGTAATTGTGGAAATTATCCTTCAAAACCTTCAGAAGTAAATGGTGTTTTTCAATTAACTGGAAATCCAGAATTTACAAATGTTGGGGAAACTATTCAGCGAATTATTCCTTCTTCAATGTATTATGATTCAGTACAAAATGGTGATCCTGAACTATTTCAAAAATTAGCAACTACTGATGCTACAATTTTGTCTTTTTCAGGACATCATTATACCGGACAAAATGGTATATTTAATCAATTTGCAGAAACTATCTCTTTTGAATCTTTGCCTAGAAATCCCAATATTGAAGTTGTAACTTTTAGTGCTTGTCATACAGTTATGGATCCTGAATATTTAAGAGAAAAAGTAGCAAATGGTGATTCTTTGGTCTATTCTCAATATTATGATAATTCTCAAACTTCTCATTATGGTGAATTTAGATATACAGATAATGCAAATCCTGAATTTCAAACTGCTGAAAAATTTGTTTCTACTATGGAAAAGGCCTATCCTAATGTTAGATTAATTGCTGGTTGGGAAACTGTAGCTCCAGGTAGGGATCCTGTTGTTGGAAAAATAGTTAATGTTGATGTTCTTCAACGAGAAGGTTATAAAGCTATGGGTGATTTAGTCATTAAAGAATCTAAAAAAAATTCTTGGCTAGGAAAATCTCAAGATTCTACAGGATGGAGATATAATATGGAAAATGGTAAGAATGAAGGTCAAAGGATGGCTTATTATTATAAGGATGAGAGTGGTGTTTGGAAATATTATTCAGCAGAAAAAATTAAGGGGGTAGAATTAAATTTTGTTGAAAGTGAAAGAATTTATGCAGAAACTAATTCTGTTGCAACAAACACTGAATTAGATGAATGGTAATTATCTAAGATAAGGATTGTTTTTCACGATGATTAAAGGTGTTCCTACTTTTGATATATCATATACTTCATCGATATGGTTATCAGCTAACGATATACAGCCCCATGTCCAGTTTCTTCCACCTTGATTAGGTGTTTTTCCTGAGCCACTTCCGTGAATCATAACTTCACCACCAAGTGCTGTTTTCCATAAAGGTTGCATCTCATTTTTTATCTGGTATTCAATAGAATCTGCTTCTTTTTGAGTGATTAATCCTTCATGTAATCCTCTTTCAACATCTTCTAGGTTTGGATAGCTTATTCCAAGTGATTTATGGAAATTACTATAAGGATTTTTTTTGCAGATGAAAAAATGTCCTTCAGGAGTTCTTCCATCTCCTTCAACTTCTTTATCATTTTTCGGATCAAAACCAAGTTCAATAGGATATTCATGGATAACTTTACCTTTTGATAATACTTGTAGGGAATAGTTTGTTTTATCAACTAGTAAGGATAGTCCTTTTTCATTTGAAAGTTCATATGCTTTTTGTACTTTTAAGGTGTTACCAATTTTTCTTTCTCTTGTTCCATCTAGGTATTTTATTGTATCTTCTAATGAAGCTAACGCTGTTTTTGGCATGGTTAAGCTTGCAGTAGCAAGTCCAAGATTTTTTAAAAAAGTTCTTCTATCCATATCTTATCATAATATCTATTACTATATAAAGCTTTCGTTTTTGTAGTCACTAATAAGTAATAAATAAATGAATTATCTCTCTTTTTCTTAAACTTTATATAGTATCTAGTTACTTAAAACAATGATGAATAAGAAGGGACAGGTGACAGTATTCATAATAATAGGTATATTGATACTAGGAGTTATCTCATTCTACTACCTTATGAAAGATGATGTTGATATTGATCAACTAGATATATCTAACACTATCCTTACAAAAGGAATAGTGGAGGAATATGTGGAAAGGTGCATTGAGGATGTATCAGTTCCAGGAATTTATTTGCTTGCAAATAGAGGTGGATTTATCTATGATTATTCAGACATATTTCTAGTCATAAACAACCCTGTAGCTTATCACATTTATGATGGTATAGATACTAGTCCAAACGTAGAATTCATGGAATCTGAATTAGGAAAGTTTGTTGAAGATACGATATCTTTATGTGTAAAAAGATCGGATCTATTCGCCGTTAATGATATAGTTTATGGTGAGCCAAAAGCTTCAGTTAATTTCGAATATAAAAATGTGAGGGTAGACCTTAATTATCCAATATCCTTAGAAAGGGACAATTCTAACTTGTTGGTTGAAGAATACAGCTTTAAAGTACCTATAAACATCTTAAAAATACTTGGTGCAGCAGATGAGATAAAAACAAGCATAAAAGTTGATGAACTAATATCGCAAGAATACTTATCCGGTTTTGGTATAGAAGATGAACAAGCAGAAGATCTTCTTGGAGATGGAAGCCTTTCACAAGAATTAAGCTTTGAACTACTCACATCATTTGATGAAAAGATAATCTTAAATCCTTATTCAGGAACAGATTATGTCATCTCAATAATTTCAGAATATGATGAATATGAAGTGCCTTTAATATTCAATCTAGCAATAAACAAGAAAGTGAATAGTGCACCAAGACTAGAATTCATTCCAGATCATGTAGTTGGAATAAACGAACCTTTCACTTTTTACTTAAACGCAACAGATTATGATGGTGATATGATAAATTATTACACTGAAGAGAGAAACGTATTTGTCAATCCAATTACAGGAATGGTTTCATATACTGCAAGAACTTCTGAAGAGAAAACAATAGAATTTTGTGCATATGACCAACGAGACAAGCATTGCAGAGAGGTAACATTTATCCCACAATGAAAAAAGTAATCATGCTCATATTATTACTGACACTTTCAACTAGTTTAATCTATGCTGAATGCCCTGAAGTAGTCAGTGATTGTAGCTTGAGTGATCCTTCTCAATTGCAGATGGTTTTTACCACTGATCCTATGCATGTTATAGATAATGCAAATGTAGATCAATTATCTCAGATTAGTAGCGTTGATCTTGCTAAATATGCTGAGGATATATCTTCTGAAGATTTGGGAATGTTGTTAGAATCTAGTGAAGGTCTTGCAGAAGAATTGACAGATATTGACTTAGCAAAAGCACTTAGTAAAAATCCTGCTTATTCAAGTAAATTAGAATCTGAAGATTTGAAAAGAGCAGTTGATGCAAATATTGATCTAATGATGGAGTCTGCTGTTTTAGATTCAGTCGATACACAGCTTGATAAAGATGCAACATTTTTGAATAATAATCCTGATGCAGTAACTACCTGGTTTGGTCAAAAAGGAGGTTATATCGTTGCTTCTGAAAATACTAAAATAGGCAGTTTCGATAAAGAATCTGGTGAAATTTCTATAGGAAAAGGATTATCTGAAGAAGAGGGTGGTATAGATATAACTGGTTCATTCAATATTAATGATGGGATTGTTGATGGGATTGATGATAGTGGAAAATTATGGCTAAAAGATGGGGCAGAAATCGCAAATGCAAATGTGAAATTAGATGGAACATTTTCAAGAATAACACAAATTGGCGATTTACGTGTAGGTTTAGAACTGCCAGATAATCAGTATGATGATTATCAATTAACAGCCGGATCAAAAGTAGTTATGGTTTCAAAATATGGAATCGCTGAGATTGATGAATCTCAAGGAGATATAACAGTTCATGATAATGGTAATTCATTAAGTATTCTTACTCCTATTGATTTTGAAACAGATATTGGAGATATAGTAAAAGGAACAATAACTTTTGGTCCAGATCATGAAGTGATAGATTTTAGATCAGAACAATCATTAACAATAAGTGATACTCAAATTTTTGGGATTGATTCAAAGATATCAATAAAAGGAACACTTAATTCTAATCTTATTGGTTCAAGTGCTTCTGATACATTTACTGAATTAGGATATGGAACCGGACAAGATAATTATCAAGCAAGAAAAGAGGCATATGAATCTTTAGGTTTAGGTGAATTCGGTGGGACTTCAGCACAAAATACGGAACTGTTGAATAAATTAAAGTCTGGAGAATTGAAAGTAACAACCAAAACAGTAGAAGGTGATTTTATATATACAGATAAAGGATCGGTTTTGCTTAAAAGCACTAAAGATTATGATTCTACTTTTGTAGATTTAAGTAAAAATTTTAAAGCAAATAGTATTGGAAGACCTTTAGCTATAACTCCTTATGGGTCTACAGATATAAATAATCTTGGAGAATTTAATGGTTTAGTTCAATATGGTGATGATTTCATGGCCTTTGGTCAATTTTCAACATCACAAGGAGAGTTTAGTTCCAAATCTAAGGAATCAATTGAAGATTCTTCAGAATTCTTAATAGAACATTCTAAATTTTTAGAAGATTATTCTAAAACTAAAAAATTAGATCCCTCCAAGTTTGAAATAGGTTCATTAGTTTTACACAGTGATAATTTTGATCAGGTTTATGGCAAATGTGATGTTGAGGCTTCTACTTATACTTATGAAGGTTTAGTAGATTCTTCAACTTTAATAAGAGCATTCAATGAAGTAGAACAAATATATATTGATGCAGATGAGAAAGGGGATATTGCAACTTTTGCTAAAAAATTTGATGGGTATAGTGTAAATGATTTAAGTTTAAATAAAGAAATACTAGAATTTCCTATGTTAATATCTAAAGAGGATGATGTTGTCATTTCTAATCTAGATGAAATAAATAAAATTTTTGGAGCCACTGGGGATCATTTTATTGATTCTTTTGATGATTTTGTGATTCAATTAGGTGATACAGGAGGTATTGTCAGTTCTGTTAATCTAGAGGTTGATGGTAAAAATATGAGGTCTATTGCTTTTGTTAAAGGAGAGGATAAAGCTTTATTGATGGACCCAAGGATTGTAAAAGAAAGTTATGGTGATAAGATCTCTAATGAAGATTTAATAATTGAAGCTTTAGTAATGAGAAATACTGAAAATGGTCAACTTAATTTTAATGTTCTAAAAGAGGATCTTGAAAGATTTTCTGAAATTTCAGATAATCCAACTATTAATTTTAAATTAGCTTCATTAGAGCTTATCTCAGGTAATTTTGTTGGCGCAGTTAAATTATATGAATCAGTCTTAGGAAAAGGAACTCCTGAACAAAATAAAGTTGCACAAAATTTTCTAGAGCAAAATAAAGCAGCAAAACTTGCCATTCTAGAAGGGGCATTAGAACAATTAGGGGTTTATGATGAAGCTACTAGAGATAAACATCCTTGGATGAAATATTATGAAAAGACAATGTCAGGCGAATTGGAATATACTGGGAAAAATGCTAGAGAAGGTTGGCAGACACTTATCGAAGCAGGTTATAGTGTGCTAAACCCTTGGCAGTGGTATAAAACATCAGTTGGAAGAGATAATGAAAGATTAGATTATGAAACTCAGGTTACAGGTGTCGTATTAGATATTGCCAAAGATTTGATAAAAAAAGGTGAAGCATCAACAATGACTGATGTTTATAATATTATTGAAAATGGTGAAGGTAGTTTAGCAGATCAATTTCCAGAATTTGCAGATAGATTATCTGTTGAAAGAACAAACGAGGATGATTCTGATTCTCAAAGAGATATGACTCGAAATGAACTTAGTACAATGTTTTATCAAAACCCTACATTAAATACTCAATTGAAAGTAGAAGAATTGGTGCAATCCAATCTAGGTTTTAGTGGAGAGATACAAAATGACCTTTTTTTGGCACAAGCAAGAAATTTTAGAGAACAAGGTTATTATAATGATGCTGCTCAAATGTATGCTTTGGTAATGGAGAATGATCCTGTTGCAAAAGCTGAATATGATGACATGGTAGGAACTGATTTTTTTGATTGGAGTGATTCTTCACTTGATAATTTTGGTGATACTTCTGCAAATTTTATCGGTGAGATGGTTGGTGGTGGTATCTTTGTCAGTGGTGTTGCAAAGTTAGGAATCAAAGGTTTGCAGTATTCTGGATTAGCATCGAAAGCGACTTCAGCAGTTTCAAAATTAGGTCTTCAAAAATTAGGTAGCTATTCATCAAATGTTTTAAGCAAATTAGATGATATGAAATTATTAAGTACATCTGAAGGATTAATAACAACCGATGGTGTTGTAAGCATTTCAGGTGCAAGATTTGGTTTTGAAGCTGGTGTAGGTATAGGTGGTGATTTTATACATCCAAGTTTAGGTGTTATTGGAGATGTATTAACAGGTGGTGGCGGTGCTAAAAAAGCGGTTAGAGAATCTGTAGATGATTTGGTAGTAGATTCCGTTGAGGCAGTTTTTAGGCATTCTGATGGAAGTATATCTCCTGTATTAAGAGCTTCAGATGATTCAGGGTATAGACAATTGGTTGCTCAAGCTGATGGTGATGCCATAATTGAAATGGATGAGGGTATACTGATACGAAATGCTGAATCCTCTACATTGGTTGTATCACCTACTAGATCTTTAGATGAAGAAAATTTTGTGCTCTCTAGTCAAATTACTGAAGCTTTAGAAGAAGCAGAGAAAATCTCTTTATCTCAAGGATTGATAACCGCTGCAGATGATTTGGTAGATACTAATCCTTCACTTTCTATTGCTATTCATTCAGTTCCTGACCAAGATTTGATTCTTCCAGGATCCAGGGTGTTGGACGATACTCCTTCTCCTTCTGAAATTTTCTTAGAAACTTCAGATTCAGTTTCTGATGTGGTTGTTAATATTGAACCAGGAATAACAGATTCATTTTCATTATCTGTAACAGAAGAACTAGTCGATACACAAGATCTTGGAAGGGTTGTTCGTAATTCTGAAAACCCTGAATATGGAAGGGTACAAGATAAGATTACTACAGGTCAAGATGTACGGGGAGAATTTGTTGATTTGCAATGGACTCATAATGCACCTATAACTAGTATTAATGCAATTTTTGATTCGGGAGTTATAAAATCTTTTAAGGAGGATCCTATAAGTAGAGGGGCACAATTTAGATATGGTCTTTCTTCAGATTATGGAGAGATTAAATTTGTAATGAAATCTAATTTTGAGGATGGTAGAAGAGGCCTTTATATAAGAGAGACTAATAATCATGTAATTGTAAATGAACCTTTCATGTTAGACATGTTTGCAAAGGCTGAAAGTTATTATGGGAAAAAAATGTCTATGGATGAGTTAAAAAATGCTATTGCTAAAGACTATACTTTTAGAAGTCAAATAGGTGAAGAATCTATTGATGAGTTTTCTAAATCTTTTTATAATCCTCAAATGCATATCGCAGATGATGTGAATCTGGATGCTGTGGATAAAGTGTTAGTTCCTGAACATCTTTATGATGAAGTTTTTGATTCTGCAACAAGAAATGGTTTTGATACTTCTAAATTAGTTAAAGTTGAAGGAACTGGTTCAATCGGTGAATATTATGCATATAATAGGCATTTAGGAATAGGTTCAACACAAAGTGCAATAGATATAGGGGCAAGACGTTTGGATTTGGGTCGTGGTTCTACAAATTCAATTGATGTTCATCCAGCTTCATTTGCAAAAGAAGAAGAAGCTTATATGAAGGTATTGCTTGATAATCAAGTTCCTTCCAGTAAAGATATTAAAGCAAGTACTTTATCTCAATCAGCTCATGATTCAACCTGGTCAACCATTGCTGAAAATACGCCTAATTTTGAAAGTATAAGTCCTTTTTACACAGGAAGAAGCAATGAATATTATTGGTATAGTTTAAGAAGTAATTTTCATCCATCACCTTCAAATTCTCCTGATCAATGGAAAGTTTTTATCAATCCTAAAGATGAAAATTATTTAGAAGTGTTAGAAAGAGTTGTTAAATCAGTTTCCAATGAAGATGATATTGAATTGAAAGCAATAGGGGGTCCCTCTTCCAAATTATCAGATCCTAATGAACCAAAAATCGTTCTTTATATAAAAGATGATGACCAGTTAAGAAGCATAGTTCAAAAAATTGATTCTGAATTTGCAGGAGAGTCATCCTTGCTTGGTGCAGATGCAGGTGTTAGAAATGGTGTTTTTCAAGAAGGCCCATCTTTCACAAAGAAATTTAGTGATTTAATATATTATACTAAAGGAGGAATGAGTGAAGGTATATCTCCAGTTTCAGGAAAGTCCAAATCAGATGTAATCTCAGACTTATCTATTGAAAAAGGCAGAACTCTAACTAGAGAAGAAATTTCTGATGCATTAACAGAAGCAGGATTTGATGGTGAAAATTTTTATAAATATTCTACAGATTCAGATCCTTTAGAAGGATTATCGACAAATACAGAATTTAATTCTCAATCAATGGATTTAGATCTCGAAGGATTAGATGGAAATAAGGTCCCTTTTTTAGGTGCAATTGATGAGTTTCATTATGATTCACAAGGAAATCTTTTAACAGCCTGTGCTGCAGGAGGAACTTGCTCTTCTAACCCTATTAATCTTAATGGTATAAATCCTAAAAAAGAAATTGATTCTATCCGTTCACTTTCAAATTATTTAAATGATCCAGACCCCTCTTATAGAAAAAGTGCTATCGAAACTTTAGAGAATAATTTGAAAAGTTTAGAAAATAGGATTTCCAGATTGGATGATTCAATAAAAAATTCAGATCCGAATCTAAATGAGCTTAATATCGAAATTCTTAAATTAAGAGAAAACTTGGTAAAATTTCATTTTGGTGAAGGTGATTATGATAGTGCTTTAGTACATTTAGATAAATTAGAAGAGAGTGTAATAATCAGGAAAAGTAGTGAAAATTTAGGCAAGGTATATTCTTCAAAAGCGACTGTTTTAAGTAAAAAAGCTCAAAAGGAATTAAATTTAGGAAATTATGATTCAGCATTCAATCTTTTCGAAGCTTCTAATTTCTATGCTATAAATCCTAATTCAAAGTCAACTTTGCGTGCAAATCTAGAAACTCAAGCAAGTATAAAAGCGGATAAAGCAATAAGATTTGAACAGCAAAATGATTTTGTTAATGCATTTAAATCTCAAAACGAAAGGTTACAGTTACTCAAAGAAGCAGGCCATACAATAGATTTATTGGAAAATCAAGATCTTAAAAGGCTTTATGGAAAATTAGAATCCTCTAGTTTTAAGCAATCTGAAAAATTTGATAGGTTAGATTATGAATCTAAAAAGGCATATAATTTTTTATTCAATAAAGATAAATCACCTGATTTACAAGATAATACTCTCTTTGTATCAAAACGAAATGAAATAGAAACAAAAATATCTGAACTAAAAAATTCTATTTACAATTCGGATCCTCTAAAACAATATGAACTTGAAATTTATGAGGATATACTTCAAGCTTTGAAAGAAGGAAAAGATGTTAATCTTGATTTAATTCACGCAAGAGAAAATGATCTAGCAGCTTATTCTTGGTCAAATTCAAAAGATGGAGTGATGAAAAATTCATTAGGGGAAGATGTTTCTGTGGGAAAATGGGTTCTAGATGAATTTAATAAATATACAAAAATGATAATAACTGATTCTTCAGAATGGAAAGAAGTTGTAACTTTTGATGATAATCTAGTAAGAAATGTGAACTTTGAAGATTTTAAGTTAGGTCTTAAAGAAAAAAGTTTTACTTCAAGTCAATCAGGAGAAAGTTCATTTTTAGGTGTAGAAGATGGAACCTATTTTGGAGTGTCAAGAACCGAAACCAAAATTTATGGCGAAATAGAGATGGAATTTGATATGACTGCAAGGGATGCAGTTAATGATTTGAATGCAAAAATGAATTATGTTCCAAGTGTGACAGTCACGGATTCTCGACAAGCTTTAGGGTCGCCCACTGACCTTTCAGGTCTTAAAAAAGGAGATACTAATATTGATAAATTATTTGTTGAAGCAAATAAGATCCGTGAATTTAGGATGAATAATGGAGGTTCTGGAACACCTCAAAAAGGAGTGGGTCATTTAAGTGTTGAAGTGATAGTTCCAAAAGATGTAGATATTGGATTATCTCATTTAAGGCAAGTTAAAGTAAATTCAGAAGCGCAAAAAGAAGAAATTGAGATATTATTGAAACAAGTTTGGGAAGAAGGAGGTTATACTGGTAGCATACCTGAAGTCATATTACAAAATGATTTTCAAGGAATCAATTTTAATCGTGATCCTTATTCAACAGAATTAGATGGTATATTAAAAAGGTATGAAGATAATGGAAATCTTGTTGATCGTGATTTAAGTAAACTTTTGAGTATGGTTGATGAAGATCAATTTCTTATGGAAAATTTACCAGATAATCTTAAAGAGTATATATTTTCTGGAAAGCAAGATTTTGTAGCATCTATTGATAATTTAGTTAATGGTGTTGTTGCTCCGGATCATGCTTCATTCTTATCATTGGAACAGATTGGTGTTACAATATTAAAAAATCCTATGGGTGAAAATGTTATTCAATATAAAAATAGGCAAATAATCCTTGATGATTTAGATTCATTACCGACTAGAAGAATATATGGTCAATATGGGTTTTTATTGGAGTCAAATGAGGGTGTAGAAACAATTCTATATAAGAGTGGGGAAAATTTTAGGATAGGTTTGATTGATGTAGATAGTGCACCAAGATTTGAACCTTCTATTTCAAATGTTGAAAATATGGAAAGAGGTATTGAAGATATAATTATAAAAAGTGAAAGATATTATGAGGTTCAAGAGGAGGAATTAGCTCTCTCAAGATTAAGAAGCCAAGATCCTGGTGCTTTTGATGCAGCTATGCGTAATTTATATCATACTCAAACTTCTGCTCAATTTGCTCAAAACATGCAAAGTTTATCATCAGAAATTTTAGATGATTTGGTTGAAGGAACAGGTATGGCTAGAAATGATTTGGAAAGTATTGTTAGGGAATTAAGTGAAAAAATAAAAAGTGAATATTTGGGAGGTATGCCTTCTGTTCATGTGACTAAATTAAGCACATTAGAAAAAATAATTGAAAGTGGGAAAATTCAAAATCCTAATCCTCCTTCAAGAAGAGACGCTTTTAAAGGAGCAGATGGTGATGTTTTTACTTTTTTTGCTGATCCAGGTGCTGGTGCATATGGAGATATAGTTATATTGAAACCTGGACAAACTTTTAATAGTGAAACAATATACCTTCCGGGCGATTTAACTAATGGAATACAAAAAGATTTCAATAAGGCTCCACAATCTATTTCTTTTGGAACAAAGATAGAACAAGCAGTTCAATCTTCTGATGCTATTCAACTCCAAGCTGAGTATATGGCAATGGATATACTATTAAGAGCTAGAAGCATTGGAAAAAATTTAGATTCATTATCTGAATCATTAAGTGAACAAGATATATTAAGGTATTATGTGGAAAATATGCCTGGGTCTACACAAAAAAGAATTAATGATTTAGGTGCTATTGGTCGTATTGAAGGTCATAGTCCCGAAATCGATATTCAAGAAGGTGCTGTGATAATGGTGGGTTCATCACAATTAGATGCGGTTAGATTATCCTTAGAAAAAGAAGGTTTATTAGGTAAGATTAAAGTGATTGGTGTTGAAGGAAATTGGGGTGATTTTGATACAGGCTATTCTGGACAATCAGGATACGAAAAGTTAAGAATGGCTGCATATGCCTATGAATCGGGATTTCATACTGGTGAATTGATTGATGAAGGTGATAATATTTTTAGATTAACTCCTGATCCTTTGCCTGATTTAACTTTAAAGGTACCTAAATTAAAGCCTTTATTAGATGGTAATCAGATAAAGGAGATAACAGGGTTATCAGATGGTCCTGAATTGGGTAAAATTATTAAAGAATTGAATAATTTGCAAGCTGAGGGGAAAATAACAACTGCTGATGAAGCAATTGAATTGTTAAAAAGTCAAAATTAATGTTGTCTCTTTAAAATAGTAACATTTATATAGTGGTTTATATATCAAATATTATGGAAAACCTTGAAAAATTAGTAAATGGTAAAACTAATAATGAATATACTTCAAATAAGGAGTGGAATATGGATTTTTTAGATTCTTTAAAAGATATTTCTAATAAGAATGGATATTTTTTACAATCTTCTAATTCAGATAATCCTGAAGTGATTTTAATTGGTGATTATCATCCTTATAATCTTATGTGGTTTTCAAATAATATCGAGTCAATATTATCCAGTTTGATCAATGAAGGTGATAAAATTCTTATGGAAGGAACAGAAGGGGAAGTGATATATAATCTATTTAATCTGCCTGAATCACCAATCTATAATATTTGTAGGGAACTTAAATCAAAAAAAATTAAATCTTATTTTAATGATTCATTAGAATTGAGAGATAAACAATCTATTGCTAGAGAAATATTACAAAAAACATATGATGAGAAAAATATTGAAGGAAATAAAGAAGCAATGCAAAGAAATCAAGAATTAATGAATTTAAGAAACAATTATTTTGTTGAAGGTCCATTTGGTATTGATATTTTAGAAGGTAGAAAATATCAAGTAGTCGGAATGTCTCATATTGAGGGTATAACTAAAATTTTGGACAAAAAAGAAATATCTTATGCTATTATAACTCCTTTAAAAATTCCAAGTGATGAAGAAATTCAAAATTATATCCAATATCTAAATAAATTTGAAAATGGAAATATGTCTGATAAAATAGGTGCTATAAAAGAGCTTGAAAAAGTACCCATAAGAAAAACTTTTAATATATTACATCAAGCTGTCTCTGATAAGAGTGGAAATTTAAGAAAACATGCAGGTCAGTCACTTGGGAGGCTTCAAAATCTGGATTCTATAGATATTTTGATTTCACAATTAAATAATAGGAGTGATGAGGTTGCACAATGGTCTGTTGCAAGAGCTTTATCTCATTTTAATGATTCGAAAATTGAAGATAAAATCAATGAATATTTGTCATCAAATAAGGGAGATAAATGGATACTTGCTGCTTTATTGATGTATGATAATCAATATAATTCTTCAATAGAGAAATTATATGAAGGAACTAATATGGAAAATCCTTTTATTAGAAGTTTATCTATAAATTTGTTATCTAAATATGAAAATTTAGATCTTGAACCATTAATTAGATTGCTTAATGATGATGATGCAGCGGTAAGAGAAGAAACTGTTCATTTATTTAAAAAATTTAATCTTGAAATTCTAAAGAATTATGATTTTTCTGCAGAAACAGATGAACATATATTATCTTATTTGACTGAAATTCTTAATTCTCAAACAAAAAATTCTAATAACGGAATTTTAGATATTGATAAAGCAGTAGGTTCGATTTATGGTGCTTTAATTGGTGATGCTTTAGGAGCACCCATTGAATGTATGGGTATTGATAAAATAAAAGAAAATTTTGGCATATTGGATAGTTATACAGTGCAGAAGAGACGTGAAGCAACAAGGCCTGCCGGATCAATAACGGATGATGGTGAACTAACTCTTAAGATATTAGAATCATTAACAGAAAAAGGAAGGTTAGATCCTAGAGATATATCTTTAAAATTTGGAGAAATAGGAAAAGAAATAGATGAAAATTTTAATAGAAATATAGGTTATGGTAGTTCTGCTGTAATGGCTTTTCGAAAATTATATGTTGGTGTCAATTGGAGATTCACAGGTAATGATTCAGAAGGTTGTGGTGCTGCTATGAGGGTTGCACCTTTATCAATATTTAGTAATCCTTACAAATTAAAAGCAGATATTTATTCTCAAAGCTTAATAACTCATGATAATAATCATGCTATTGCAGGTGCTTTAGCAATTGGGTATTCAATTCAAAGAGCAGCAACTTTAGAAAAAAATTTTGATAAAAAACTTTTTTTAAATGAAATATTGGATTATATTGGAGATATTTCTAAAGATTTATCTAATGAATTGTCATATTTAAAGTATCAATTAGATGAAACTAATCCTAATCAAATAATGGAAGAATTTCCATTTACAAAACCAAATTTAAAAAAAGGTGTCGGAGTTTTAGGAACTGTTCCTTCTGCAATATATAGTTTTTTGGTAAATCCAGATAATTTTAAAGATACTATTATTACTTCTATAAATCATTCAGGTGATTCAGATTCCATTGGTGCAATGGCTGGAGCTATAAGTGGGGCATATAATGGTGTAAATAATATTCCTTTTGAGTATATAACTGGCTTATATAATTATAATGAAATTAGTAAATCTGTAAATAAATTTATTAAATAATTATCTTAAAAAATATTTGTTTATCTTGTTATAAATTATTGAATGATGTATAAAATTAAGAATTTAGTTCTTCATTGATGAAATTATTTTCATATTTACTTCTTAAAGAAGGATTATTTTTTATTTCTTTTTTCATATATTCTCTTGATATATATTCACTAGATTGTGTTTGGAAACTATTAGCATTAACTGTATCATATATAGTACAACCAACTAGTTTTGCAACTGATATTTCTTCATCTAATAATTGTAATGCATCTGTTTCTTTTGAAATAGTAAAATATCCTGAATTATATCTATAATTACCAAAATCATGTGAAATTTTTCTATTCGATCCATCTGATAAATACTTTCCAAGCACAGCTTCAAGTTGATCAAAAACTAGTTCTTTTGAATTTTGTGATTTTTCTCTAATTTCTGAAGTTTTTATAGAGTCATTAATATATGTTTTTGGTGTCACTAAAGAATGTACAATATAACTATTTGAATTAGGGTGTGGTAAGTAAAATATTTCTACTTGGATATTTTCATTTTCTTTTTTGAATAGAAGTATTTCTTCATTATTATTCAAGAGTTCTTCAAGATTTTCCATTTTTATACCTTTTTAAAAAATATTTTTTTTGCTATATTTGTATCTTCAGCTGAAAAATAACATAAAGTAACCTCTTCAATGTTATTAAATTTATATGAATTCATTACAGATTTTACCTCTTTAGCAGCTAAATCTTTTGGGTAGCCATAAATTCCAGTGCTTATTGCTGGAAAAGCTATTGTTTTCACATCTCTTTTTTCAGCTAAATTAAGTGAATTAATATATGCACTTCTTAGTAAAATGGCAGGGTTTAGATCTCTTTTAAATACTGGGCCTACTGCGTGGATAATATATTTTGAAGGTAGGTTAAATCCTGGAGTTATAATTACTCCTCCTGTCGGAACTCCTTTTGGCAAATGTCTATTTCTTATTTCTTTACAATAATTTATTAATTCAGGTCCAGCAACTTTATGTATTGCTCCATCAACTCCTGCCCCCCCTAAAATAGAAGGGTTTGCCGCATTAACAATTGCATCTAATTCTAATTGAGTTATGTCTCCTTGAATTATTTTTAATTCCATGATTATTTATTGTTCTATTACTATATAAACCTTTCGTTTTTGTAGTCACTAATCAGTAGTATAAATTATGTCTCATTAACTAAATTAATTAAATTTTTTAAAAAAGTATATAAATTATTTATTTCACAGTAATATTTATGTCCTGGTTTAAAAAAGAAAAAGGTTTTGATAACGTTCAAAAAATTAATGTTTTCCCTAAAATAGGGGTGGTTATATCAAGATTTGACAATAAATTAGTTGTTTACTCTCCTAAATATCTTTTAGGAAAGCATGGTGGTGATTCTCAACAAGTAAGTTCTAAATTTTTTGATCTTAAAACTGCTATGCAATTATGGGAAGTTATACAAAAGCATGTTTCACCTGGAAAGCTTAAAGGAAAAAGAGTTGAACTAAAAGAAATAAATCTTGGTTTTGTTTGTGGCACGGATAATTTGGTCAAGATAAATAAAGAACTTCAAGGTTTGATATGCCAGGAAGATGTTAGAGGGCATAAGATTAATGTAATATATACTGATAAGAATAAGATTCCTCAAACTAAACATATGAATATCATATTAATGAAATTTGATCCAAAATATGGTATGGGTGTTGATGAAATGTTTAAAGAGAAATATGGTGGGTTAATAAGTTTTGATAATTTTGAGGAAGTGTATGGTGTTGTTACTATGTATCCGGGTTCATATGCTCCTCCTATGGATGATTATGGTTTTTGGAAAAAACATGCTTTATTAAAAGAAAGATGATTTTAATCAGTTAATTATATAAACATCTTAATTTCTAATTTACTATATTATATAAGAGGACTTTAACAATGCCACACCAATGCGTAAGATGTAACACATTCTATGGAGATGGAGCAAAAGAGATTCTACAAGGCTGCAAGTGCGGAGCAAGACTATTTTTTTACGTGAAAAAAGAAAAGATGGAAAAAGCTCTAGCGATGGCAAAAGAGCTTTCAGAAACAGATAAGCAGCAAATTGAAGATGATGTATTTGATATCATTGGAACAAATAGGGATGATGAGAAACCAGTAGTTCTAGAGTTTGAAGCAGTAAAGATACTTGAACCAGGGAAATATGAACTAGACATTGTAAAAATTCTAAAACAAGACCCTCTAATATACAAATTAGGTGATGGTAAATACATGCTGGACCTAAAAGATATCTTTAAGAAAAAAGGTAAGAAATGATAAGATGGAAGATAAATTAGCACCTTCGGCGTTTGATATAAATCCTTTACTTGAAGGGATAATAAAGCTTAATGATAAAGAAGTTGCAAATGTAAAAATTTTCCCAAACGGATTAATCGGTAAAGATATTTCAGTATCAATCATAGAGGGATATAATAAATATGAGGGTCTACTCCATACAAGTAATGGTAAATTAAACATTATTTCAGACGAGCCAAATATAAAATATGTGCTAAAGCTTTCTCTTGATAATAATAGGGGTCTTATGTATGAAGGAAATAGGATTGAAGAAAGAGATGAAATCTCAATCAAAACATTTTCTAATTATGCAAAATTATATCCTTCAGAAAAATTCATCCATTAATTATTCTTTTCAATCTAATAAACTTCACAATAAATTTTTCAAAAAGTTTAGTAACTTTTATAAATGAATCAAAAGTTCTAATTTCTACCACATAATGAGCCTGTAGCTTAGTCTGGTGGAGCGCTGGTCTTATAAGGCCGCGATTCTGTCGCAGTTTAAGTCAGCCAGTGGTCGGGGGTTCAAAATGCAATGAATAATTGCAATGAAAGTCCCCTCAGGCTCATCTTTTTGTATTATCAAAATGCAAACGTTTAAAAACAACCCGTTTTTACCAAGAAAAAGCACATACATATTATAGGGGATATGTGTGGATATAACACTTAATGCTTTGGTGATGGTAGTCACTAACAAATGTTTTGGCATTTGTATACCAACATCAAATACTGCTTAGTAAAACTAAACAGTATGAATAACACTTAATGCCTTGGTGGTGTAGTCCGGCCAATCATTTTGCCCTTTCGAGGTTACATGAAGAACAAGTTCTTCAAAACCAAAGATAGGCAAAGACCCGGGTTCGAATCCCGGCCAGGGCATATTATAATTAAACAAAACTATATGAGGTTCAAGTACGGAAAAAAAATTCCGGAAGATATTGAAGATGAAAAGAAGTTCACGAAGATGGAAAAAGAAAGGCCAAATGCGTTGGAAATGGCAAAGAAAAAGAATGAAGAAAGAGAAAAGAAAGAGACAGAATAGGTAAGTCTTAGCTTTTCAAAACTAAAAACATTCAAATATGATTTTTCCAAAAAACCAAAAATCATCTTCAATCAATTAAACACCATCTTTAAAAAAAATTTAAAGATGGATATTACATCACATTTGCAATGGATTTGTTGTGAAAAAATCGATAGGTTTTTAAACACAACCAAATTCCTTACAAAAACACGAAAAAGTTAATAAAATTTTTTCATATCGCCACCTTCTATTAAACACACACAAAATGAGTGCTTGATATTCATCAAGTATGAAGTAGATAAATGGCAAGTAATGTGAATTTAGTATACATTACTACCATGCACAGAATAACTATAACCTGTGACAATTCCTAAAAAAATAAGTTTACAACAATAAAAGAAAAGCGAATCAGGATCTGATCATAAAAATAATTTCCGTTGATCCTGCGGAGGGTCGCTGCTATTAGGATTCGATTAAGCCATGCAAGTCTAGAGGACGCTTGCGTCCTCGGCAAAATGCTCAGTAACACGTCGATAATCTGCCCTTTGGTAAGGGATAATCTCGGGAAACTGAGGATAATACCTTATAGGAAATAAATTCTGGAATGAATTATTTCTCAAAGATTACGCCAAAGGATGAGTCGGCGGCAGATTAGGTTGTTGGTGAGGTAATGGCTCACCAAGCCTACGATCTGTACGGGCCGTGAGAGCGGTAGCCCGGAGAAGGACACTGAGATACTGGTCCTAGCCCTACGGGGTGCAGCAGGCGCGAAACCTTTACAATGCACGAAAGTGTGATAAGGGAATCCTAAGTGCTTATGTTTTACATAGGCTTTTGCTAAGGGTAAATACCTTGGAGAATAAGCGGTGGGCAAGACTGGTGCCAGCAGCCGCGGTAACACCAGCGCCGCAAGTGGGGACCTCTTTTATTGGGCCTAAAGCGTCCGTAGCTGGTTTAGTAAATCTCTTGTGAAATCGTTAAGCTCAACTTAACGGCATGCAGGAGACACTGCTTTACTTGAGACCGGGAGAGGTGTGGAGTATTTCTGGGGAACCGGTAAAATGGGATAATCCTAGAAAGACTACCTGTGGCGAAGGCGCCACACCAGAACGGATCTGACAGTGAGGGACGAAGGCTAGGGGAGCAAACCGGATTAGATACCCGAGTAGTCCTAGCAGTAAACGCTGCGAGCCAGGCGTTGCATAATCTACTGGATTATGCAGTGTCGTAACGAAGGTGTTAAGCTCGCCGCCTGGGAAGTATGGTCGCAAGACTGAAACTTAAAGGAATTGGCGGGGGAGCACCACAAGGGGTGCGGCGTGCGGTTTAATCTAACTCAACGCAGAGAATCTCACCAGAGGCGACGGCAGTATGAAGGTCAGTCTGAAGGGCTTACCCGACGAGCCGAGAGGTGGTGCATGGCCGCCGTCAGCTCGTGCTGTGAGGTGTCCTGTTAAGTCAGGTAACGAGCGAGACCTGTACCTACAATTGCCAGCGACCAGTTTACTGGGATCGGGCACAATGTAGGAACTGCCTTGGAAACAAGGAGGAAGGTGCAGGCTACGGTAGGTCTGTATGCCCCGAATCTTCTGGGCTACACGCGCGCAACAATGGTAAGGACAATGGGATGCGACTCCGAAAGGAGAAGCCAAACCTCAAAACCTTATCTTAGTCCAGATTGAGGACTGTAACTCGTCCTCATGACGCCGGAATCCCTAGTAATCCCGTGTCATCATCGCGGGGTGAATATGTCCCTGCTCCTTGCACACACCGCCCGTCAAACCAACCGAGCATAGTTTGGGTGAGCGCTAGTTTTTTGATTAGTTCGAATCCAAGCTAAGTGAGGTGGGTTAAGTCGTCACAAGGTAGCCGTAGGGGAACCTGCGGCTGGATCACCTCCTTTTTATTTTAATTCATAGAATTAAGATATTCAAATTATGAAATAATTTGTAATTTTTATTAAATCTAATATTAGAGGTTTAGTAACTTGATGTTATTAACTTGCCATTTATCTTTTCATACCTTTCATAAAGAGAGTGATTTCTCTTTAGACGTAAAAATAAAATTTTTACATTTATGGGCTCGTAGCTCAGTGGGAGAGCGCTGCCCTTGCAAGGCGGAGGCCACGGGTTCAAATCCCGTCGAGTCCAGTTCATTATGGGCTTTATTGCTAAGTCCATAATAAAAAATCAATACCTCAAAAGAGGTTGCAGATCCATAAGAGATTATGGGTTCAAGGGTCAAAACATTTTACAGCAAATGAGCAAATTTGAATGTTGTAATTGAATCGAGTTGTACGCTGTACAACATCACTTCACGTTAATGAGGCCATGCATAGGACAAACATAAAAATGGAAATCCAACATAAATTAGTTGAATCTTAGGTGAAAAAAGATTTTACGCTATTAAGTGGATGACTTGGCTTGAGTCGCCGACGAAGGATGTGACAAGCTACATTATGCTTTGGCGAGGAGCACGTATCCTTTGAACCAAAGATATCCGAATGCGACTTCGTTTAAAATCACGTCAGTGATAGGGAACGCAGGGAATTGAAACGTCTTAGTACCTGCAGGAAAAGAAATCAATAGAGATGCGCTTAGTAAGAGCGACTGAAATGCGCACAAGGCAAACTGAATCCGTTACAGCGATGTAATGGAGATGTGGTGTTGTAAGACTTGTATTAATTGCTTATTTTAGGATCTGAAGTTTTCTGGAAAGTAACACGCTACAGGGTGAAAGTCCCGTAAGAGTATGAAAATAAGTATGAACAAGTATCTTGAGTAGTGTCTATTGGATATTAGGCATGAATTTGGGAGGCATCAACTCCTAACCTTAAATACGTCTCAAGACCGATAGTGTACTAGTACCGTGAGGGAAAGTTGAAAAGAACCCCTAACAGGGAGTTAAAAGAGTCTGAAACTTAATAGTTATAGTGGGGTACGGCTCTTCGGAGTTGTGCCGTGCGTTTTGAATAACGTACCAGGGAGTGCATTTGAGTGGCAAGAATAACTGCCTAAAGCAGGTATTCATAGGGAAACCAATTACCCGCAGTTTACGAGGGGTATGGTATGAAAGTGCCACTAGTCACTTGGATGCGACCCGAAGCCGATCGATCTAACCCAGGGTAAGGTGAAGCGGTAGTAATATATCGTGGAGGCCTGAAGAGGTGCTACGAGCAAGTGTTCTTCTAACCTTGGGCTAGGGGTGAAAAGCCAATCGAGATCGGTGATAGCTGGTTCCTATCGAAGTTGGCCGTAGTCAAGCCTGGACGGAGATAGTATAAACGGTAGAGATACGGATTGGGGATTTAGGGGGAGAAATCCTTCGGTTTCTTGTCCAACTCCAAATGTTTATACATCGTAGAAGTCTGGAGACGGCGGCTCGTCGTAAGGGTGAGTCGCGAGAGGGGAACAACCCAGACTATAGTTAAGGTCCCAAAATATTGGTTAAGTATTAAAGGGTAAAAAGTGTCTGTAGCCATAGACAGCAAGGAGGTTGGCTTAGAAGCAGCCACCCTATAATAAGTGCGTAACAGCTTACTTGTCGAGGTTGCAGGTCTTGAAGATGGACGGGGTTAAACCAATTACCGATACTATAGGTTACTGAAAAGTATATGATAGATAGGCGTTTTGTTAGGGCAAAAGCATGTGAGAGATTGTATGTGAACCTGGCAAAAATGAAAATCCTGGTGGTAGTAGGATCTTAGCGGTGTGAGAATCACCGTCACCGTAAGGGCAAGGGTTCCTTGACAATGTAGATCAGTCAAGGGTTAGTTGATCCTAATCCGCTTCCTAATTCGAAGGACGGAGAAAGGGAAACAGGTTAATATTCCTGTACTAACATTGTATGTGCGGCAACGCAAGTCTAATTTCTGACAGTTTGGGATAGGTCAAGACATCTTATCTGGTGTTTTAATCAAGATAAATCAAAGGAGTATGGTAATCATGAGAATTTGATTAAACTTGAGAACAGCGGCCATTAGGTCGTTTGATTGATTCCTGGACTCCTTGAAAAAGAAATTAGAATAGATCAGTGTTATTCATACCCAGAACCAGCACAGGTGCCCCTGGGTGAGAAACCTAAGGTGTGAAGGATTAATCCGACTAAGGGAATTCGGCAAATTGGCCCTGTAACTTAGGAATAAGGGGTCCCTGCTTTAGTATCTGTATAGGTGCCATAGCAGGGTTCAAAGATCAAGATGGTCCGACTGTTTAACAAAAACTTAACTAACTGCTAGCCTGTGAAGGTGTGTACAGTTGGTGACGTCTGCCCAGTGCTAGTACTTCAAACTCCGGTCCAACGGAGCTAAGAGCTGGTAAACGGCGGGGGTAACTATAACTCTCTTAAGGTAGCTAAATGCCTTGCCGTTTGAATGACGGCCTGCATGAATGGCGTAACGAGATCATCGCTGTCCCTAGTTGGAATCCTCCGAACTCTTTTTTCAGGTGCAAAGACCTGAGATTTCCAGTGGGAAGTGAAGACCCCGTGAAACTTTACTGTAGCTTGTTGCTGTGATGTGACTTATGACGTGCAGTGTAGGTGGAAGTTGCTAAAGCGTAGTCGCTAGGTTACGTGTAGACGATAATGAAACACCACCCTTTGTGAATTGCATTACTTACTATTTATAGGACACCAGCAGGTGGACAGTTTGGCTGGGGTGGCACACCGCTGAAAGGATATCAGCGGTGCCCAATGGTTGGCTCAGATGGGTCAGAAATCCATCATAGAGTGCAAGAGCAAAAGCCAGCCTGATTGGACTTCCAATAAAACGAATTCCAAACACGAAAGTGTGGTCTAGCGAACCTCTATGTCCTCCTTGATGGGGGCTAGAGATGACCGAAAAGTTACTCCGGGGATAACAGAGTTGTCTCCCCCGAGAGCTCATATCGACGGGGAGGCTTGCTACATCGATGTCGGCTCTTCCTATCCTGGTTGTGCAGAAGCAGCCAAGGGTGGGGGTGTTCACCCATTAAAAGGGATCGTGAGCTGGGTTCAGAACGCTGTGAGGCAGTTTGTTTAATATCTACTGGAAATGTTAATTATCTGATAGGAAGGACCATCTAGTACGAGAGGAACGATGGCCCGGCGCCACTGGTCTACCAGTTATCCGATAGGGTATGCTGGGCAGCTACGCGCCAAGAGATAAGTGCTGAAAGCATCTAAGCACGAAGCTTACCTAAAAAAGAGATAATCTGGATACGAATAGAAGATTCGTTTGATGGGACAGGTGTGTAATTTTCAAGGTTCGCCGAGAAAGTAAGCTCGCTGTTTCCAATAATCCGTACCTTTTTATTAACATCTAAGATAACATTTCAAAATTTTTATGTTTGTCCTATTCATGGCTTTCATTATTTTCTTAACTTGTGTTAAGAGAATTTTTGAAAACTTTTTAGTTTTCATTTATTTTTTTTATTTTTTTGGCAATTTTTTATTCTCTATAAAAGAAACATTTTTAAATTAATCTTTAATCTATATTTGTATGGCTGAAGAATATCAAGCAAAAAGTGCAATAATTGGTAAAGCAGGAAAAGCTAATGAGAATGATGACTATCCAATATTTATCAACCTTTTCAGTGAGAATAATCCTCATAAGGATGCTAATGCGTTACCTATAAAATTCTTAGAATTTAAAGAGATCCATAGGATAAAAATTACAGATCTTGAGATAAATTATCTTCTTGCTGGTTCAGACATCCTGATAAATGATTTGAAGACTATAAAGATTGATGTTGAAGGTCCTCATGTTTATATCAGTGGCGTTCAGGAAAAATAAGATAGTTTTTTAAATGAAATCCTTTTTCTAATATTAATCACGTGAGGATTGCAGAGCTTGGCCAAATGCGCAGGTAAAAAAAGAAGTTCTTTTTTTTGCGAAACTTAAGGCCAATCTTATGTGTAAGATATCCTGTTCCTTAGTGGATTCGTGGGATCGAAGCCCACTCCTCACA